>NC_015696.1:1927500-2035931 GCF_000219045.1 Francisella salina | reverse complement strand
ATTTGTTTATTTTTTGTCAAAACAGTTGTTAAATAACTTATTTACAAATATGTTAATAATTTTGTTGATAAATTTGATGATTAATTATCCACATTTTTATTCAGGCTCTTTCATCCACTTTTTTACATACTTATACATCTTTTGTAAAATACTCAAATCTATTGATATATTTGTGTTTTAAAGAGTTATCAACAAGAAAATATCCACATAATAAATAATAATATAAAGAAAAAGAAATTAAGTTATATATAAATAAGTAAAAGAAAAATGATCAAAAATATAAAAAAAAAATTTTTTCTTTATAATTGATGTTAATAAGATTAAAAACTTTTTTCTAATGTCATTAAATACTGAAATATTTTTAAACATAAATAAATATGAACAAAGAATAGCTATAAAAGAAAATAATATTCTTAAAGAAATTTTAATTGAAAGAGATAACCAAAAAAGAATAGTAGGAAATATTTATAAAGGTAAAATAATAAGAGTACTTCCTGGTATGCAAGCAGCATTTGTAGATATAGGATTAGAAAAAGCAGGTTTCTTACATTTATCAGAAGTTATACCTCTAGAAAAAGATGATGAAGAATCTGATGAAAATTTTAAATTAAACAAACTAAATACTGAAGATATAAATAAATGGTTACGAGAAGGCCAAGAAGTATTAGTTCAAGTTGTAAAAGAAAGTATAGGTAATAAAGGTGTAAAATTAACTTCACATTTATCTGTATCATCAAGATTCTTAGTTTTCTTGCCTGATTTAGATCATATAGGTATATCTCTTAAGATAAATAAAGAAGAAGAAAAACAAAGATTATTAGATTCTATTAAGAAAATAACTCAAAGTGAAAATCCTAGAGGTTACATATTAAGAACTGCTGCAGAAGGTGCTAGTTATGAAGAGCTAGAAAATGACATCAAGTTTTTAAATAACCTATGGCAAGATATTTTGGATATTTCAAGTACTATAATTAAACCAGGTGTTGTTTATGAGGATTTTAGTTTAATAATTAAAACAATTAATATTTTTGCTAATGACAATCCTGATAAAATTCATGTTGATAATATAGATTCATACAAAGAAATTTGTCAATTTGCTGATAAATACATTCCTGGATTAAGAGATAAAATAGAGCTTTATCAAAAACATAATATTTTTGAAGAATATGATATTGATACAGAAATAAATAAAGCTTTAGATAAAACAGTATATCTCAAATCAGGAGGATATCTGGTTATCGAACAGACTGAAGCAATGATAACTATCGATATAAATACAGGTGGTTTTATAGGAACAAAAAATCTAGAAGAAACTATATTTAAGACAAATTTAGAAGCTACAAAAGAAATAGCTAGACAGCTAAGGCTAAGAAATTTAGGTGGTATCATAATTATAGATTTCATTGATATGATGGATGAGTCACATAAAAATCAAGTTTTAGAGGCTCTGAAGAAAGAATTAGAGCTTGATAAGGCCAAGACTAGTGTCAGTGATATTTCAGAGCTAGGATTGGTCGAGATGACGCGTAAAAGGGTACATGAGAGTTTATTAAGAACACTATGCCAGCCATGTGATCACTGTAGAGGTAAAGGAAGCGTCAAAACATTACAGACAATTTGTTATGATATATTCAGAGAAATTAAATCAGAATCAAAAAATTATCCAAATTATAATAATTTCTTACTTATGTCTTCAAAAAAGATTATTGACTATATAGAAAAAGAAGAATCTATATGGTTAGCAGAACTGGAACTTGAAATCGATAAAAACATTCATCTAAAAGCTGAAAGTAGTCATATATACAATCAATACGATATAATTCCATTAAATTAAAAAAAAATACAAAACATTATTGACAGCTTAATAAAAAGAGCTATAATACTTACTCATAGTCGCCGACTTAGCTCAATAGGTAGAGCAACTGACTTGTAATCAGTAGGTCGCCAGTTCGATTCCGGCAGTCGGCACCATAAATACGGAGTGGTAGTTCAGTTTGGTTAGAATACCTGCCTGTCACGCAGGGGGTCGCGGGTTCGAGTCCCGTCCATTCCGCCATATTCTCATTAAGGTCTAGTTCTTAAAACTCAGTTTTCCCCTTTTTACTTCTGATATCTTGATCTAGACCTTAATTTTTTATATTTTCTTAAAAACTCAATAAATTTTAACTATTAAATATCTAAAAAAATATTTCGATAAAATCTATATTACTTTTTATTTGTATATAAAGATAAGTTGTTATCTTTAGTGTAATGATGTACCATTACATCATTACACTAAAGATATTTTTTTATGAATTCAAATAAAGGATGGCAACAATTAGTAAATATCTTATCTGAAACTTCAGATTCCAAAGATATTGATACTATTTGTGATTTTTTATTAACTAAAGAAGAAAAAGAGCAATTAAATAAAAGAGTTCTTTTGACAAAAGAGTTATTAAAAAAAGAAAAATCACAAAGAGAAATATCTAAGGAAGTAGGTATAAGTATTTGTACAGTTACAAGATGTTCTAACGCTCTAAAAGATTGTTCTAAAAGAGTAAAAGAAATATTCTCTGATAATATAAAAGGTGATTAAATGTCAGTAAAAGAGCCAGAAAAATTTTTAGCATCACATATCTATAATTTAGATTATCAAGAAGATTTAAATAGATGTTTTGCTAATTTATGTACTAACAAAAAAAATACTATATTGTTAGAATCAGCAGAAATAGATACAAAAGATAAACTCAAAAGTATTTTGGTACTAAATAGTGCCTTACGTATAGCTTGTATTGAAAACAAAGTTTTTATGAAACCATTGTCCAAAAATGGTGAATATGCACTAAAAGAGATACAAAAAAACATCAAAGATGATATTGAATATAAATATGATAACAAACAATTAATATTAACTTTTAAATCAATAAAAGATTATCAATTTAATGAACATCAAAAATTAAAAAAACAGTCAGTTTTTGATGCTCTAAGAATTATAAAAGATAGTTTTGAAATAGATAATGAATTTAGTATTTTTTTGGCTGGTTTATTTGCTTATGATGTTGTTGGTAGTTTTGAAAAAATAGGTCAAGTAAAACGTAAGAATAAATGTCCAGACTATGTATTTTATTTAGCTGATACAATACTTGTAAGTGATCATCAAGAAAAAAATACATTTATACAAGTTAATAGCTTTGGACATCAAACAATATCAGAACTAGAGGATAGCGTTGCTGTAATTAAGCAAAATATAAATAATGATATAGAGTTAAAAGTTGAAAAATTTAGCAATTTAGAACCTAAAGAATCAATAAGTGATAGAGATTTTTGTGGTGTAGTAGATAAACTAAAATCACATATTATAAATGGTGATATATTCCAAGTTGTACCTTCAAGAAGTTTCTTTTTGCCATGTCAAAATTCTTTGGAAGTTTATAAAGAGCTTAAACGTACAAATCCTAGCCCGTATATGTTTTATATGCAAGATGAAGATTTTATTATTTTTGGAGCATCGCCAGAAAGTGCCTTAAAATATCAAAAATCTACGAATCAAGTAGAAATATATCCTATAGCAGGTACACGTAGAAGAGCAAAAAATCCAGATGGTAGTATTAATGCAGATTTAGATAGTAGGATTGAGCTAGAGCTTAGATTAGATGCTAAAGAAAATGCAGAGCATATGATGTTGGTAGATTTAGCACGTAATGATGTTGCAAGGATATCTAAAACTGGTACTCGTTATGTTGCTGATCTTTTAAAGGTTGATAGATATAGTCATGTTATGCATTTGGTCTCTAGAGTAGTAGGTCAACTTGCTGATGATTTGGATGCTTTGCATGCTTATCAGGCTTCTATGAATATGGGTACATTAACAGGTGCGCCAAAGATAAAAGCAATGCAGTTAATATCAGAAGTCGAAAAACAGACTAGAGGTGGATATGGCGGAGCTATTGGTTATTTTAATGGGTATGGTGATTTAGATAGTTGCATAGTTATACGTTCTGCATATGTTGAAGATGAAGTGGCAGAGGTTCAAGCAGGTGCAGGTGTAGTATTGGATTCTATACCTATAGCAGAAGCTGATGAAACTAGAACAAAAGCACAAGCTGTAATATCAGCTATCAAAAATGTACATGGAGTGTAGTTAATGGCTAATATTATATTTATAGATAATTTTGATTCATTTTCTTATAACTTGGTGGATGAATTTAGAGTTCTAGGAAATAATGTCGAAGTATTCAGAAATAATTTATATCTGGAAGTTCTTTTGGATAAAATTAACTCAACTGATAATCCTATAGTTGTGATATCGCCTGGTCCTGGCAATCCTGCAAGTGCAGGATGTATAGTTGATCTTATATCAGTTATTAAAGGTAAGGTACCAATTATAGGAATATGTTTAGGTCATCAAGCTATAGTTGAAGCTTATGGTGGTATAGTATCTCATGCTAACGAAATTGTTCATGGTAAAACTGCTAAAGTTAAATTTATAAAGCATGGTATTTTTGAAGGTTTGGAATCACCATTGAGTGTGGCTAGGTATCATTCTTTAGTGGCTATTAAAGTACCAACTGGCCTCGAAACTGTAGCGGAAGTTAATGATTTGGTAATGGCTGTAGTAGATGATAAAAATAAGGTCTGTGGTTTACAATTTCATCCTGAATCAATAATGACTATACATGGTTCTAAACTCTTAGATAATATAGTTAAATGGGTACAGCAATGATTAGTTTAAGAGATATTGTCGAAAAATTATTTAATTCAGAAAATCTTAATTATGAAGAAAGTTATCAGCTTTTTGATTATTTTATCAAAGGTCAAATAGAGTTACCTTTACAAACTAGTATATTAATAGCTCTTAAACTAAAACAAGAAACTTCGACAGAAATAGCAGCCGCAGTAGAAGCTCTACTTGATAATACAAAAGAGTTTCCAAAAATAAATGGAGATTTAGCTGGAATAGTTGGGACTGGTGGAGATGGGTTTAATACTATTAATATTTCTACAACAGCTGCGATTGTTGCAGCGGCAGCTGGTTATAAAGTTGCTAAACATGGTGGTCGAAGTGTATCAAGTAAATCAGGTTCTTTTGATCTTTTAGAATCTTTTGGTGTCAATATAGAGTTATCACCACAGCAAACAAAAGAATGTTTAGAACTATATAATCTTGGATTTTTATTTGCGCCATTTTATAGTGGAGGTTTTAGGTATATAAAAGAGGCTAGAGCTATCTTAAAAACAAGGACTATTTTTAATATTTTAGGACCTTTGATAAACCCAGCTAGACCAAATAAGGTTGTGATAGGAGTTTACTCAAAAGATTTAATTTTGCCAATGGCAAAAACTCTAATTAATCTTGGAATTGATAGAGCAGTTGTAGTATACGGTAGTGGCTTAGATGAAGTAGCAATACATGATGATACTTATGTCGCTGAAATACAAAATAATCAGATAACGGAATATAAAGTTTCTCCTGTAGATTTTGGTATAGATACATATGCAATCAAAGATCTTGAAGGTGGATTACCAGAGCAAAATAGAGAGATTATAAAGCAAATACTTCAAGGTAAGGGTAAACAAGCGCATAATGCTGCGGTAGCTGTAAATGTAGCTATGCTTATGAAACTTTATGATAAGGATGATTTAAAACAAAATACTCAAGAAATATTAGAGCTTATAAAATCAGGCAAATGTTTTGATACATTACAACAAGTTATAAATTATGATAAATAAAATCAAAAAAATAGGAATTTGTATATTAGGATTATTAATATTGAATTCTGGATATACTTGTACAGTTTTTATTAAAAATGATGGTAAAAATAATTATATTTTTGCTAAAAGTAGAGACGTAACTTTTAATAGATACGATTCAACATATTATTTCTTAAGGCAAGAAAATGTAGTTTTTCATGTACCAAAAAAAGGTTATAAATATATTTCTTTACAATATAGCCAATCTCAACCAGATCCAAATATTTTCTCTACAGGAACAAATGAAAAAAATTTGTCTATGAGTTATAACTATGATAGTTCACAGTTAGGAAGTACAGGCGATAATTTATCTGAATATACTCCTTCTATTATAAATATGGCTGATAAGTTTAATAGATATTTAATTAGTAACGCTGCTACATTAAATGATGTAAATAAAATAATTAAACAAGCTGTTTATAATTTTAATAATAAAAGTACTGAACAAGAGCCTTTTGCTGTTCCTATGTTATTATCATTTGCGCAACATAATAAAAATAAAAAAGATATTTATGAGGTTGTAGAGATTGTAATATCAAACCCTAATACTGTAAAAAAAACATACTTTAAATCATTAAAAATAAGTGGTTATCAAGATTTCCAGGAAAATAAGAAGTGCATAAGTATTTTGAATAATATGTACGGTAAAGGATTTAATAAAGACATAGTAAATATTTATAATAAAGTATTTATGTCTAATCAATTTATCTGTAGTTATATTGGAAGAACAAGCTTTAAAAATAATTATTCAAATTTAGCAAGTTATTACTTTGCAGATCAAGTTGCTAAATTGACAGCATATAATAACTTAAAACTCGATTATAAAATTAAAAAATCGAATGATTATCTAATTGAAACTAACTCTATAACCTCTCTAGATTTACAAAAATATACATATTTTGTTCCCCCAGAATCTATATCTCGTTATGACTCTTTAGATACTTTGCTCAAAAATTCAGAGCAAATATCAAAATTGGTTAATGATAAAAATGGATACTCTAGAGAGTTAGCTATTATGTTCTTAAATGATATATATAATCCAAGTAAATATGATTTAGATGGCTATACTATGTCATCTAATATGGCTGTTTCTAGAGAAAGTAGTAGAGCAAAATATGTTGTTAGTTTTATTAAAGACAATACCACAGGAAGAGAAGTTCCATATATATTTGTTGAAATTACTTCTCCAGCACAACCGTACAATAGAGCTACTATAAAACTAAATAAATGCTTTTGGGAAGAGCATAAAAATAATGATATTATTGTTGATAAAGATGAATTTTATTATAAATATCATAAGATGTATCAAAATTATAATGGACAATAACCATGAAAAAAATAATATATAGTTTATCGATATTATCTTGTAGTTTAGGTTTTTCAGCTGATAGTGATACTAAATATCAAAAAGCTGTATTTGCAGGTGGTTGTTTTTGGTGTTTAGAATCAGATTTTGAATATATGCAAAAACATCAAGATTTAAGCCATGATGGTATTATAAAGATTATTTCTGGTTATGACGGTGGTTTGCAAAAAGATCCTACTTACAAAACAGTATCTGCAGGTATTACAAACTACAAAGAATCAGTAGAGGTTGTATATGATCCTACTAAAATTAGTTATCAAGATTTAGTAGAATATTTTTATCGTCGTATAGATCCTACAGATTCTAAAGGACAGTTTTGTGATAAAGGCGAGCAGTATCAATAAGCTATATATTATAGCGATGATAAACAAAAACAGGTTGCTGAAGATGTTACTAAAAAATTAAAAGCAGAATTTAAAAAGCATAATCAACCTGTATATACTCAAATTTTACCATCTACACATTTTTATAAAGCCGAAAGTTATCATCAAGATTATCATCATAAAAACCCTAAAAGATATTGCTATTATCGTACAGGCTGCGGTCGTGATGTAACAGTAAATAAAGTTTGGCAAAATATAGATTGGAAATATAGTAATATAACACCTTTTAATATACCATCTAGCTATGCAGAATGTTTAACAAGATAGTAAAATGAAAGTAGTAGGTGTAGCATCAAAAGTTTCTAATGATAGGGAAGATTTGCTTGAAGAAGCTTGGGAGCTTTTCTTTAATAGTGAGGTACTAGAGTATCTTAATGGTCAAAATATATCTCAGGATATAATATCTGTTTATTATGAGTATGAAGGCGATCATACGGCTCCATATACTCTTTTGATAGGTTATGAGGTGGCAGAGTCTTTTGAGGTACCAACAGGGTTAAATTCTGTGCAAATTGAGCTTAACCATCAAACGCACCGTATTGAAGGCGAGCTACCTGATGCTATTATTGATAAATGGCAACAAATTTGGGCAGATAATTCTAAAAAGAGAGCTTATAAAGCAGATTTTGATAGATATAATCCTATTAAAGATTATGCTGAAGTTAATGTTGAATATCTAAAATAAATAATCTTCAAATCAACAAAGTACAGAAAAATTCAACTTTTATTGTTTTTTCGTTTAAAATACTTCATAAAATTATATAAATAATAAGTATTATGGAAACTATATTAGCTAAGATAGTTGAAGCAAAAAGAAATTGGCTTTTTGCAAAAAAAAGATTATTTCCACTAGATGTATTCAAAAAAGAAGTTATAAAAACAGATAGGGATTTTTATCAGGCTTTAGAATCAGACAAAGCAGTATTTATTCTAGAGTGTAAAAAAGGATCTCCTTCTAAAGGAGTTATCCGTAAAAAATTTGATCTAAATGAAATAGCAGCAGTATATAAAAATTACGCAAATGTAATATCTGTACTTACAGATGAAGAATTCTTTATGGGTAGCTTTGCAAATCTAGAAATTGTTAGAAAGCAAGTAACTCAACCTATACTTTGTAAAGATTTTATTATAGATGAGTATCAAATATATTTAGCTAGGCATTATCAAGCTGATGCAGTGTTACTGATGCTTTCGGTATTAGATGATAATGAGTATAAGAAACTAGCAAAAGTAGCTAATCGTCTTGGCATGGGTATCTTAACTGAAGTTAGTAATGAAGAAGAACTTGAAAGAGCTATCAAACTCAAAGCAAAAGTTATAGGTATTAATAATCGTAATCTAAGAGATCTTTCTATTGATCTAAATACTACGCGTCTTTTGGCGCCAAAAATACCTAAAGGAACAACTATTATTTCAGAATCAGGAATTTATAAAAATCAAGAAATCCGTGATTTAAGAAATTATGTTAATGGTTTTTTGATAGGTAGTTCTATTATGAGTGAACGCAATCTAGAACTTGCAGTTAGAAAGCTTGTATATGGTTTTAATAAGGTTTGTGGTCTTACCTCTGTAGAAAATGCGCAAAAAGCATATAATGCAGGAGCGGTGTATGGAGGATTTATATTTGTAGAGAAATCTCCTCGCTGTGTAGATTTTGCCATGGCAAAACAAATAACTAAAAAAGTTAGATTAAACTATGTAGGTGTATTTGCTAATGCTAGTATTGAAGATGTTGTAAATACTGCTTATGGTTTGAAACTTAGTGCAGTGCAGTTACATGGTGACGAAAATCAAGAATATATAGATGCACTAAAATCAAAACTACATAAAAACTGTCAGATATGGAAAGCTTATGGAATTGACAAAACTGTCCCAGAGTTTTTTGCTAATGTAGATTATCACTTATTGGATGCTCAAGTAGATGGTAAATCAGGTGGTACTGGTAAAGCTTTTGATTGGAGTCTTATCAAAGACAGGAAAAATATAATACTTGCTGGTGGTCTGAATCCTAAAAATATAGCAAAAGCAATAGAGCTAAGATGTTCTGCTTATGATATTAATTCTGGTGTAGAATCTGAACCAGGACAAAAAGATCAGCAGAAATTAAAAGAAGTTTTTGAGGTTATAAGAGACTACTAGCATCTTATTTCACACTTTATTTTAACTTATAAGTATTAAAAGTAATTCATAGTTAGTATATATAATTGCAACAATATTTAGCTACTGCTATTCTAAATAAAAATATCTAATATCACCCTAACTATGAATCAACCAGAAATTAAATATTTGAGAGACTACAAGCCAAGTAATTATCTTATAAATGAAACACATCTAAAATTTGAACTTAATGAGTCAAAAACTAGAGTGACAGCAAATTTATATATAGTAGCTAATCCAGCAAATCGTGAAAATAACACACTGGTTTTAGATGGTAATAATCTAAAACTATTATCTATAAAAATAGATAATAAAGAGCTATCAAATACAGATTTTATAGTTAATGAAAACCAATTAATCATAGATGATGCTCCAGAAAAGTTTGTATTAGAAACAGTGGTAGAGATTAACCCTGAGGCTAATACTTCTTTAGAAGGTTTATACAAGTCTGGAGAGGTGTTTTGTACCCAATGTGAGGCAACTGGATTTAGAAAAATTACTTACTATCTAGATAGACCAGATGTGATGTCTTCTTATACAGTCAAAATAATAGCAGACAAGCAAAAATATCCAGTAATTTTATCAAATGGCGATAAAGTTGAGTCTGGAGATATTTCAGATACTCAGCATTTTGCAGTATGGAAAGATCCATTTAAGAAGCCTTGCTATTTATTTGCTCTTGTAGCTGGAGATTTGGCAAGTATCAAAGATATTTATATCACAAAATCACAACGTAAAGTCAGTCTAGAAATATACGCTTTTAAACAAGATATAGATAAATGTCATTATGCAATGCAAGCTGTTAAAGACTCTATGAAATGGGATGAGGATAGGTTTGACTTAGAGTATGACTTAGATACTTTTATGATTGTGGCGGTGCCTGATTTTAATGCTGGTGCAATGGAAAATAAAGGTCTAAATATTTTTAATACCAAATATATTATGGCTAGTGATAGGACTGCTACAGATAAAGATTTTGAATTGGTACAAAGTGTAGTGGGACATGAGTATTTTCATAATTGGACAGGTGATAGAGTTACTTGTAGAGACTGGTTCCAGCTTAGCTTAAAAGAAGGCTTGACTGTATTTAGAGACCAAGAGTTTACTTCTGATTTAAACTCTAGAGATGTTAAAAGAATTGATGATGTACGTATTATT
The DNA here is from genome assembly GCF_000219045.1 of Francisella salina. Lineage (NCBI taxonomy): Bacteria > Pseudomonadati > Pseudomonadota > Gammaproteobacteria > Thiotrichales > Francisellaceae > Francisella > Francisella salina. The sequence goes on along the minus strand of NC_015696.1, from coordinate 2,025,134 downwards.
AGAAGTGCTCAATTTGCTGAAGATGCTAGTCCAATGTCTCATCCTATCCGACCTGAGTCGTACATTGAGATGAATAATTTCTATACTGTAACGGTTTATCATAAAGGTGCTGAGATAATTCGTATGATTCATACCTTACTAGGCGAAGAAGGCTTCCAAAAAGGTATGAAATTATACTTTGAAAGACATGATGGACAAGCTGTTACTTGTGATGATTTTGTAAATGCTATGGCAGATGCTAATAATCGTGATTTTAACTTATTTAAAAGATGGTATGCTCAATCAGGTACACCAAGCATTAAAGTTGCTCAGAACTATGATGCAGAAAATCAAATTTATAGTCTAATACTAGAGCAAACTACTCCGCCAACAGCAGATCAAAAAGAAAAACAAGCTCTTCATATACCAGTTAGTATGAGGCTTATCACTCCAGAAGGTGAAAATATCGCCGAGCAAGTTATTGAGCTAACAGAGCAAAAGCAAACCTATACTTTTGAAAATATTACTGCAAAGCCAGTAGCTTCTTTATTTAGAGATTTTTCGGCACCTGTGAAGGTTGAGCATGAGCGTGCTGAATCAGAGCTATTACATATCGTTAAGTATGATAATAATGCTTTTAATCGTTGGGACTCTTTACAGCAATTAGCTACTAAAATGATATTAAACAATGCTGATGTAGATACGGAGTTTTTAAATGCTTTTAAATCAATTTTACATGATAAAGATTTAGATAAAGCCTTAATTAGTGATGCTCTAATGATACCAACAGAGTCTACAATTGCTGAGGCAATGCCGACAATTATGGTTGATGAAATTGTAAAATCTCGTAAAAAAGTCATGAATCAGCTAGCAGATAAGCTAAAAGATGATTGGCTAGCAGTATATCAACAATGTAGTGATAATAAGCCATATAGCCTATCAGCTGAGCAAATTGCTAAAAGAAAGCTAAAAGGTGTCTGCTTGAGTTATCTGATGAATGCTAGTGATCAAAGTCAAGGTACAAAGCTAGCACAACAACTATTTGATAATGCTGATAATATGACAGATCAGCAAACCGCATTTTCAGCATTGTTAAAGTCTAATGATAAGCAAGTTCGTGATAATGCTATTAATGAGTTTTATAAGCGTTGGAAACATGAGGATTTAGTTGTAAATAAATGGCTAGTATCTCAAGCTCAAATTTCTCATGAGTCAGCTTTAGATATAGTTAAAGGCTTAGTTAATCATCCTGCATATAATGCAAAAAATCCTAATAAGGTTTATTCACTAATTGGTGGTTTTGGTGCTAATTTCTCACAATATCATCGCAAAGATGGTTTAGGATATGCTTTTATGGCTGATACTGTGCTAGAGCTTGATAAATTTAATCATCAAGTTGCTGCAAGAATGGCTCGAAATCTGATGAGCTGGAAACGCTATGACTCTGATAGACAAGCTATGATGAAACAGGCTCTTGAGAAAATCAAAGCTTCTAATCCTAGTAAAAATGTCTATGAGATAGTTAGTAAGAGTTTAGAGTTGTAGTTTTCTTTATATTTATCTAAGTATTTCAGATCTATATAATTATTACCGTGTATTTTATAGAGCTGTAATCGATAAAGCCTTATAATAACTTACTCATGAAAAATATAGAAATCAATATGTCAGTAGTTGTTGTAGGAAGTGCCAATAGAGATTTAGTTGTAAAAGTTGATCAACTTGCACAAAAAGGTCAAACGATAATAAGTCAAAATTATGAAGAGTTTTGTGGTGGTAAAGGAGCTAATCAAGCTGTAGCTGCAAGAAGACTTGGCGAAAATGTAACTTTTATTACAAACCTTGGTAAAGATAGTTTTGGAGATAGGCTTTTAGAGTTTTATAAAAAAGAAGGTCTAGATAGCTTAACTATCAATCAAGATTCTGGTAGTAATACAGGTTTGGCTTTTATTTGTGTTGATAATCAAGGTCAAAATATAATTAATGTAGTAATGGGAGCTAATGCTAAGTTAGATCAGCAAATTTTGGACAAACATAACCAAAAAATCCAACAAGCAAAAATCATATTAACCCAACTAGAAACTCCTTTGGAAACTATTGAGTATTTAGCAAATAAAATCACTGATAAACAAACTTTTATATTAAACCCTGCCCCAGCTAGAGAGCTACCTCAAGAGCTACTCAAAAAGGTAGATATATTAACGCCAAATGAGACTGAGGCATCTATTTTGTCAGGTATAGAGGTTAAAGACGTAAATACAGCTAAGCAGGCAGCAAAAGAGCTGCATAATAAAGGTGTATCTACAGTTATAGTAACTTTGGGTGAACAAGGCGCTTTATTATCAAAAAATAATGGTCAAGAACAAAAATTATTTGCTACCAAAAAAGTAGATGTGGTAGACACTACAGCTGCAGGAGATACTTTTAATGGTGTTTTGGCATTTTGTCTAGACAAAGGATTATCTATAGAACAATCAATCGAGATAGCTAATACAGCAGCAGCTCTAGCAGTAACTATAGAGGGGGCAGAAGATTCAGCACCTACTTTAGAGAAATTGAATACTTATTTAGAACAAAAAATATAATATATGGAGATTTAAAATGGTTGTACTACACTCGTACGGTGTTGCGGTATTTTTTTGCATAATTACGATGCTATGTTGGGGTTCTTGGGCAAATACACAAAAGCTCTCGACAAAAGAGTGGCCTTTTCAACAGTATTATTGGGATTATGCTTTAGGGATTTTGATAGTATCTTTTGTCTTAGCTATAACTATGGGAAGTTTTGGTACAGAAGGTAGATCATTCTTTAGTGATATTTCTCAAGCGTCATCTGAGAGTTTTATTTATGCTTTTATGGGTGGTGTGGTTTTTAACTTAGCTAATATACTACTTGTAGCTGCTATTGATATTGCAGGGATGTCTGTAGCTTTTCCTTTAGCTATTGGTTTGGCTCTAGTCATAGGTGTGATTACAAACTATATAGCAACACCTCTAGGTCAGCCTATAGTCTTGTTTTTAGGAGTTTTGAGCGTACTTGCAGCAATTATTATTGATGCTGTTATATATAAGCGTATTTCTGATAATAAAAACAAAAATATGCTTAAAGGATTTATAGTTTCTATTATTTCAGGTATCTTAATGGGCTTTTTCTATCCATTGGTTATTAAATCAATCTCAAATGATTTTGTAACTCCTCAGGTTGGCTTAATGACACCTTATACAGCAAGTTTTATATTTGCTGTAGGGATATTTGTATCTAACTTTGTGATTAATGGTTGGATGATTAAGTTTCCTATTTCTGGTAAAAAACTTAAGTTTAAAGACTATTTCTCTCAAGGTACGCCATGGTTGCATATTATTGGTATATTAGGTGGTGTGATTTGGGGGATTGGATCTTGTCTTAACTTTATAGCTTCTGGTATTGCTGGACCTTCTATCTCGTATGGTTTGGGTCAAGGTGCAACAATGATAGCGGCATTCTGGGGTGTATTTATTTGGAAAGAATTTGCCAAAGCACCAAAAGGTACAAATAAGTTGATAGTACTAATGTTTATAACTTATATTTTGGGATTAACACTTATTGTTTTTGCGAGAAATATTTAGTTTTATAATTATTTGAATGCTTTTAATAAAAGCGTAGTGGTTGTTTTAATAAAGTCATTTTCTTCTAATATATCTTTATCTAACTCATAAGATCTTATGAATGGAGCTAACGTTGCAGATGATATAAATAGAAGGACATATTTAGCAGAAAAATCTTTGGATAGTTGTCCATTATTTTGAAAATCTTTTATTTTTTCTTCAAGTTGATCAAATGATGCGAATTTTTGTTGATTTTTGATACCTGATAAAGAAGAGTTTTTTTCTAAGCGCTGCCAGTCTAACATTTTTAGTATATCAGGATTTTTTGTATGAATATTAAACCTTGCTTTGACTAGCTTTTTTAAAAACTCTTCAAATGTATCTTCCTTTATACAGTCTTTGATATCAGAAAATGTTTCAGAATTTATTAAAGATTCTTTAACAGCTTTCCATAAGTCAGTCTTATTAGAAAAATAATGATATATAAGAGAGCTTTGTACATTAGCTTTTTTAGCAATATCTCTAATAGATGTGCCATTAAAACCATTTTCAAGAAATAACACTTTTGCAGATTTAATAATTTTTTTAGCAGTTTTATGAGTTTTAGATTCCATTAATTTTAAGAGTTTCATAAGTTTTTAGAAATTATAGCAGATAGTATGTTTTAAATTCTATTGAACGATCGATCATTAGGTGATAATATTATTGATCAATTGTTCAATAATTTAAAAAAGAGACTCTTCCTATGATTTTAGTCAGAAAAAAACCTTTAGGTGTTGTAATGCTAACAATTTTTACAATAGCTTTAGGTTGCGGTTATTTCTTTGGTGCGATGATGTTTACACCTTCTCTTCCAGCAATTACAGATTATTTTGATACAAGTTCATCATTATCTAGAATGACAGTTTCAAGTTTTTTTGTAACAATGGCTATATCTCAGCTTATCTATGGACCAGCATCAGATAAATACGGTAGGAAACCTTTAATTTTAATAGGATCTATAATCTTTGCTTTAGGTTCAATATTATGTATTCTCTCTCATTCTATTATATTTCTAATTTTTAGTAGAGCTATACAGGGTCTCGGTGCAGGAGCTTTAATTACTTTGGCTAGAACATTGGTTCAGGACTCTTTTAGAAAAGAACACTTTTTAAAAGCAGTATCTTGGATGAGTATATTTTTTGCCGTAGCTCCAGCTATTTCTCCAGTTATTGGAGGTTTTTTACAGTTTCATTTTGGTTGGCAGAGCAATTTTATTTTTATGTTTATTTTTGCGGTTAGTTTATTTATTGCTGTACTTTTTTTATTACCAGAAACTAATAAAGATAAAAATCCTAAAGCAATGAATATTAGTCATTTAGTCAATAATTATCTAATTGTTGCAAAAAATAAGAAATTTTGGATTTATCTACTTTTTATTATTACTGGTTTATCAGGAGGAATTTCGTTTGATGTAGTAGGATCATTTATATTAATCAAGGATTATCATTTAACATCAGTAGCTTTTGGTATGATCTCAACACTTTTATTAATGATGATAATTGTTTCACGTTTTTTGACATCAATGATATTGCTTAAGTATATGGATAAAAATAAGGTTATACTGTTTGGATTATTTCTCATGTTCTTATCATCTAATATATTGATAATTTTAGATTTATTAAATCTATTAGGGCTATTTGATCTTTTATTTATTCTTGCTATTTTTTTCTTAGCTTGTGGAATAGTAATACCAATTTCAGCAGCAAATCTTTTGAGTTTATTTGATAATATGAAAGGAGTAGCTAGTGCTTTTTATGAATCTATGCAAATGTGTGGGATTTTCTTGATAAGTATTATTGCATCAAGTATGAATCCATCGATTGGTTTTATGCTAAGTATTATAAGTGTATTATCAGTTATTAGTTTTATTATGGGACTTAGGATTTTTTATAAAAGAAATAATCTATTTAAAATTAGGAGTAATACTATTCAATCAGCGTAATATACAATATTTGATATATCAAAATAATCATTGATTTGTTGTAATTGGTTTTTACTTTCTGAAATTAGTTTGGTGATGATTGCGCGATATGTATCATCTGGTAAATCCCAGTAATGAAAATATAGTTTCATATTCCATATACACTCATTATCTAAAACAATAAGTTCATTATTTTTAAGTTCTTTTATAATGTCTGATTTTGGTAATAAAGCATAGCCCTTGCTTTGTAAACACATTTGTTTAAATCCTTTTACAGAAGGAATAATATGACAATTATCTATATCAACTTGAAAGCCGTAAAATTTCTCCATAAATCTAGCATTTAATTGATCATACTGATTGAATAATAAAGAAGGAGCTTGCTTCAGAGCATTTATCCATTTTTTACTATTTCTTTTAATTTTTTTGAAGTACTTATCATAAAAATAATTAGAGCAAACCAACAAATAGTCTATTTCACCAAGCTTCTCGACAAGACATCCGTGAGAGACTTTATCATTTGTACTAATACAAGACAAAACTTCTCCGTTTTGCAATGATTTGTGAGTCATTTCCTGATCAAAAGTTTTGATATTGAATCTAGAGATATTAGATGTATCTATATTGTCTAAAGTATCTAGAAACCAAGTATCTAGACTATCTTGATTTATAGCTATTGATATTTGCAGTTTAGTATTTTCTATTAGTTTTTTTTCTTTTAGTAGACCAGATTCTAATAGTTCTACTTTTGCTAAATGACTTAATAAATCTTGGCCTAACTTTGTAACCTTATAAGGAAGTACCCTTATAAGAACAGGAGCACCAAACTTTGTTTCAAGAGATTTTATTCGTTGTGATACAGCTGACTGGCTTATGAATAATTTATCAGCAGCAAGTTCGAAACTTTGCTGTTCTATTACTTCTTTTAATGCCTGTATAGCTTTATAATCTACCATGATTATTAATTTAACTTATGTATTATAATAATTATTAATTATACTAATTATCGAGTGTATGATAAATTTCTATTTCATCAAATATTTCAAAACAAGAAAATAATTATGGCATTCATATCTGGGTTTAGTTTAGCTTTATCATTGATTTTAGGAATAGGAGCACAAAATATTTTTGTACTCAAGCAGTCAATCAAGAAACACTACGCTATCTCTACAGCACTACTATGCTTTTGTTGTGATGTTGTATTAATTATATTAAGTATTTTATTAACTACTACTATGTCTCAATACATTCCTCTTTTGAGACCAGTGATGCTTATTATTGCGATATTATTCTTAGTTTATTATGGTTTTATTTCGATAAGGTCATCTTTCTCAAATAAAAACCCATTAGAAGAAAACTTTTATAAGTATAGTTTTTTAAAAATTTTCATTTTGAGTATTTCCTTTAGCTTACTTAACCCTCAAGCTATTTTGGATATAGTTATACTATTAGGAGGAGTAGCAGCGCATTATGAAGACAATATTTTAAAAATAGAATTTATGTTTGGCGCAATGTTAGCAAGTTTTACTTGGTTTTTATCTTTGATGTTATCAGGTTTTTTTCTAAGAAAATTTATCCAAAAATTAGTTGTTTGGCAGTGGGTAGAACGAGTTACGGGGATTCTTATGTTTATTATTGCGATTAGTTGTACTCGAATGCTAATTAGTTTCTAATCAACCCTATTAGATTTCTAAATCTATAGTTTCACCAATTTTTAAAATCAAAGCATTATCATCGCCATATTTTTGATTTATAGCTGCTTGTTTGAATCTTTTAGGTGGCTCAAAAAAAGGCTCTGGTGTAAGTCTGATAGTTCCCCAGTGCATGCCTATGGTTTTGGTCGCTTTGATATCTTTGGCTATTTGAATTGCTTCTTCCGGAGTAGCATGTACAGAACACATAAAATCACGAGGTTCATATGCTCCTATACCTATCAAAGCCAGATCAAAATACTTTTCTTTTTTGCCAATTTCTTTAAATACATCGCCATAAGCAGTATCACCTGAGAACCATATTTTCTTGTATTTATCTTTGATTGAGAAACTGGCCCATAGAGTTTTATTTCTATCAAATAATCCTCGACCAGAAAAATGAACGCATGGTAAACAGCCTATAGTAATATTATTTATATTAATCTCTTGCCACCAGTTCATTTCTGTTACATTTTTAAAACCTCTTTTGATAAAGAAATTACTAAGCCCTAGTGGTACTATTACTTTGATATTTTCTTTATTTGGAAAGTTCTTTATAACTTTTGAGTCTAAATGATCATAATGATTATGACTAATAATAAGCATATCAATTTTTGGAAGCTCACTTAAATCTAAAGGAGAAAATATTTCTCGTTTTGGTCCTAAAAATCTAGGCCCAGCATTTTTACTTAAAAAAGGATCTGTAACAATAAAATATTCATTAAGCTTAATCAAAAAAGCAGCATGCCCTAACCAAGTAATACTATAATCATTTAATTTATCTAAGAGCTCTAAAGCTTGTTGTTTTTCTAAAACATGGTCTTTAGGAAAATCTTCTTTATGTCTCTTAAACATAGAGGAAAAAATAAATCTTAAAAAATCTCTACTTCCTCCTTTGCGCATGGGGCTACCTGGGGGATTAGAAAAACTATTTTTAGTAGAATTATTAATAGAGATAACTTTTACCGTAATGTATATTTGGTTGTATAGATTTGTTTTACATCAGAAACAATAATGAAAACTATAAACTTTGAAAAATTATATACTGATTTTACAAGTATTTTTGATTTATGTAGATACACAAATGAATCTCTAGAAGAAGAGGTTATTAGAAGAGTCAAAGAAGATAATATCACTGAGGGCATGTTTCTGTTTAGATTTAGATTAGTAATATTTAAGTTTGAAGTAGCTAATAATTCTGTCGAATATATTGGATATGAAAAATAAAGAAGAATATAAAATTTAGCTATTTTTATTTAGAATAAGGGAACCTACTAAAGATAATACTGCTGTAATAATAGCAATAAAAGCAGGTACATAAAGTGAGTGGTACTCTAGAATAAGAGATTGTGTTATAAGAGGCATAAATCCAACGAAAACAGCAGAACCTAAACCATAACCAATTCCCATACCAACTAATCTTACTTTGACAGGTAGAGCATTAATACATCTATATTGAGCAATCATAATATAAGCACTAAAAAAAATACTATAGACTAAATACGCAACCATATAGTGTGAGTTATGAATAAAAGCATAGCATAACCAGATAGATAATATTGATGATAAAAGTAAGAACCAATTATCCAATTTTGGAATGTTATCTTTCTTTATTAGTAATGCTGATAGTAAGCCAAATAAACACATCATAAGTAAGCCTATAATACTAATCTTGAGCATACTGTTAGAGCTATAACTAGATAGATTTGTTAAATAGCTTGGTAAAGCATAATAGAACAATGTAATACAAGACATAACATTAGCAGTCATCAAAAAACAACCTAATAACGGCATTTTGTAATGTTTGAATAGCTCAATAATTGGATTTTTTGTCAGTTGATTAGTTTGTAATAATTGTGTAAAAAGAGGACTCTCATGCAGCTCTTTTCTTATATAAAAAGTAACAATTCCTAGCGTAGAACCAAGTATAAAAGCAATTCTCCAAGCATAATTCTCAGGGAAAATAAAATTAAGTATTATCGTTAGTAGCTTAGCAAGCATTACACCTATAGCTGCAGAGATCATTATTGCTGCGATAGGATATATTTTGTTAGTAATGATAGTTTCGTTTAGATATGTAAATGCACTATTGACCTCTCCACCAGCAGAAAGACCTTGCATAATACGAAAAGTAAGTAATAGTAAACCAGCATATATTCCTATGACTGAAGCATTAGGAATAAGACCAATACCTAATGTGCCAATTGTCATCAAAAGTACAGCAGCTACCAATACTTTTTTGCGTCCAACTCTATCACCAATTTGTCCAAAGATAATGCCACCAATAGGTCTTGTAACAAAGCCTAAAGCAAATATTAAAAGTATGATAATTTGGGAGTTAGAACTATGAAGTAAATGAGCTCCAATCACTTCAGAAAAGCTCAGATATATTATAAAATCAAAATATTCTAGAACCATGCCTAAAGAACAAAGAAAAATAGTTTTTAGTTGTAAGTCTTTCATTTTTTTATCTCTAATTTCAAAGTTTAAATAAAAGTACCTAACTCGCAATAATTAGGTCAAATTGTTCGTAAGATAATATCATGAAAATAACTAAACTATAGTGAATATGGTTTTGTAAAAAACAAAAAAATAAGTCATTTTTGCTTTATAAAAGAAACTATTTTAATCATCTGCTATAATCTGTTTATCTAAAATTTTCAAAAATAATTTGCATGGCTGAAAAATATATATACTCAATGCATAGGGTCGGCAAAGTTGTGCCACCTAACAAATATATCCTTAAAGATATTTCACTATCATTCTTTGATGGCGCAAAGATTGGTGTATTAGGTCTTAATGGTTCTGGTAAATCAACACTACTTAGAATTATGGCTGGTCTTGATACTGAGATTGTTGGTGAAGCAGCTCCACGTAAAGGTGTCAAAATTGGTTATCTACCACAAGAACCGAAGCTAGATGAAACAAAAGATGTAAGAGGTAATGTTGAAGAGGCATTATCACACTTGCAAGAGATGCTTACTAGGTTTGATGAAATTAGTATGAAGTTTTGTGAGCCAATGTCAGATGATGAAATGGCTAAACTTCTAGAAGAGCAAGGTAATTTACAAAATGCTATAGATGCTGCTGGTGCTTGGGAGATTGATCGTAAGCTAGAGGTTGCTGCAGAAGCTCTTCGCCTTCCACCTTGGGATGCTGATGTTACTAAGCTATCTGGTGGTGAAGCTCGTCGTGTTGCTTTATGTAAACTTCTATTATCTGCTCCTGATATCCTACTTCTAGATGAGCCTACTAACCACTTAGATGCTGAATCTGTAGCATGGTTAGAGAAATTCTTGGCAGAATATAAAGGTACAGTTGTAGCTATTACTCATGATAGATATTTCTTAGATAATGTTGCTGAGTGGATTCTTGAGCTTGATAGAGGAGAAGGTATACCATTTAAAGGTAACTATTCACAATGGCTTGAGCAAAAGCAAAAACGTCTAGAGATGGAAGAGAAACGTGAATCTTCACATCAAAAAGCGCTTAAAGAAGAGCTAGAGTGGGTACGTCAAAATGCCAAAGGTCGCCAAGCTAAATCAAAAGCTAGATTAGCGAAATTCGATGAGTTAAGCTCACAAGAGTTCCAAAAGCGTAATGAAACTCAAGAGCTATATATTCCACCTGGAGAAAGACTAGGTAACAATGTCATCAAAGTCAAAGATCTTGTAAAATCTTTTGATGATAAGCTTCTTGTAGATGGTCTTGAAATGGATGTTTATCCAGGTTCGATTGTTGGTATTATTGGAGCTAATGGTGCTGGTAAGTCTACATTCTTTAAGATGCTAACTGGTAAAGAAACTCCTGATTCTGGTGAGATAAATATCGGTGAAACTGTAAATTTAGCTTATGTAGATCAGTCTCGTGATGCTCTAGATGATAACAAAACTGTTTGGGAAGAAATTGCAGATGGTCTAGATGTAATTACAGTTGGTAAATTCACTATTCCATCACGCCAATATGTAGGTAGATTTAACTTCAAAGGAGCAGATCAGCAGAAATATATTTCTCAGTTATCAGGTGGAGAGAGAAACCGTGTCCATCTTGCGAAGCTACTTAGAAGTGGTGGCAATGTTATTCTACTAGATGAACCGACAAACGATCTTGATGTCGAGACTCTAAGAGCGCTTGAGGAAGCTATATTAGCCTTCCCGGGTTGTATTATGGTTATTTCGCATGATAGATGGTTCTTAAACCGTATTGCGACTCATATGCTTGCTTTTGAGGGTAATAGTGAAGTGGTTTGGTTTGAAGGTAACTACGATGCTTATATCGAAGACAAAAAGCGCCGTCTTGGTGATAAATATGATGCTATCACTAAGATCAAATATAAGCGAATTTCGGTTGATTAATATTTATCTAATCAGCTATTTATCTAAATGATATTAAAGTAAAATCTTAATTATTTTTCTTTAATAAATAGCTTCGCTGGAGAGGTTTATGATTAAAAAAATAGTGTTTTATATATGCTTTTTTCTCTTCCTATTAAACTATAGCTTTGCTGATACTGGTATTAGTAATGATCCGATAAATGCTCCTTCTAATCCTTCAAAAGTAGAGAGTAAAGGTTTTTTGGATGAATTTGTAGTTACACCAGTTACAGATGTAGCCTTATTGGCAACTGCACCAATTGGTTCTTTTTTTGGTTTATTCAAAGGGGCTTCAAAGACACAAGATATTCTCTATAATGGAGAATATCATTCAGGTGATAGCGATATAGTTAATGCTTTTGTAGCTCCATTTGCAGCAATAGGCTTTGCATTAGGTGGAGCAATTTATATGACTGTCAAACTACCTGCTGATCTGATAAGTGGTGAAAAGTTAAATTACTAAAAAGGAGTATATTTAAAACTTATAGTTGGGGGCTACAGTTTCCAAATTACTTTAGGCAAAGTCTAAAGTTAATAGTAACCTTCTTTCTCCATCTACAATATTTGGTGATCTATGAACTATAGCTGAGCCTGAGTTGCCTATCCAAGACTCCCCTTTAAGTAATGCAATATCTCCAGTATTAAGTTTTTGAATATTTGCATTTTTATTCAAGAAAGGATTATCGACCTTACCTAGTAAGTTTCTATCAACTTCTTCATTATATAACCATTCGCTTCCTGTACCTGAATAAGTTGTTATAAGTCTACATGGCACATGATCAACATGAAAACGAGGGCACATAGCTTTATCAATAATAGCTAATCTTAGACCGGCTTGTTCTAAATCAAAAAGATAACAAAACATATCGATGATCTCTGTTATATCTTCAATTAAATAATTTTGCAGAGGAAAGTTTGGTAGCTGCTTAGTTAGTTGTTCTTTGACATCTAATGGTTTGACTATTATAGGTAGAGTATGAGTACTGCTACTTTCTCTAATGTAATTTTTAGCAGCTATAGATAAGTTTTCACTAATATTTCTCTGCCATATAGAGATATTAATATTATCATCGTATATATCTGATAGTACTAATTTATCTTTTGATTGAGATCTGTTTTTTCCAATAGATTTTACCATAGCTTCAGTACACAAGAAGATTTAACTTAAAATTCTTAATATGTTATATTATAACATTTAATAGTATTTGATAAGATTTATATTGTCTAGATACAAAATCAATAAAGGTTAGGTATTAGTAATGCAAGATATGGCTCCTCAAAAACTTATTCCTGTGATCGTAATCACAGGTTTTCTAGGTAGTGGAAAGACTACTTTCTTATCTAAGCTTCTTAGACAAGAAGGAATGTCAAGAACAGCTATAATAATTAATGAGTTTGGTGAAGTTGGACTAGATCATGCTTTAGTTGAACATAGTGATGAAGATATCGTTGAACTCCAAAATGGCTGTATCTGCTGTACTATTAGAGCAGATTTGACTCAAACATTACTTAATTTAGCAAATAAACTGTCAAACAAAGATACGAAAGAATTCGATAGAGTTGTAATAGAAACTACAGGTTTGGCAGATCCAGCACCTATAATCCATACATTAATGAGATCATTCGAGCTTCATCAAAATTATAAGTTAGCAGGGGTGATTACTATTGTTGATGCGGTTAATGGGGCTTCAACTTTAGATATACATCAAGAAGCTCTTAAACAAGCCGCAATGGCTGAACGAATTGTTATTTCTAAGACAGATATAGCTGACAAAAAAACACAAGAAAATCTAATAAGTGTATTAAGGTCAATAAATCCATCAACTCAAATAATAGATGGTGCAGATAAAGGTGCTGTAATATCAGCAATAATAGGTTTAAATACTTATGATTCAGATAGTGAATCTGAAGAAATTTTAAAGTGGCTTGCAATCGAAGAGTTTGATCAGCATCATAACCACGACCACGACCACGACCACGACCACGACCACGACCACGACCATCATAATATAAATCGCCATAGTAGTGAAATACAAGCTTTTTCAATGACTAGTTGATACCCCTATTAGTTTGATGGCATTTAATTTGTTTCTAGAGCTAGTTTCAGCTATATCAGGACCAAACTTGCTTCGAGTTAAGGGTATTATAAATATAGTGGGAGAGGAGGTGCCTGTGGTTATACACGGAGTACAACATCTTTTTCATCCTGTTAGATGGCTCGATGAATGGCCAGATAATGATCATCGTACTAGATTAGTTTTTATAACTCGTAATATTCCTGCTGAGGTAATACAAAAGTTATTTGATTCTTTGTCATCAGCTACTACAGAGGCCTGATGTATTTTTGTATCAAAGATAACAATTTTATAAAAAATAAATTATAATCACCTCAGAGTTTATTCTGACAATATTTATCTAAACTCTTTTTTATCAAAAGTTTGATAATCTGCTTCGTATAACGTGTTGTTAACACAAGTTAGAATTTGCTCAGATAAATATTTAAAGTTAAAAACCTTAAGGGATTATTATATGTCATTTGAGAGTTACCCAAAAACTAGACTTCGTCGAACTAGACAGACTGAATGGTCAAGAAAGTTAATTGCAGAAAATACTCTTTCGCCAAGTGATTTAATTTGGCCGGTATTTATACATGACCGTGATGATGAAGGAGATATTCCTATTGAGTCTATGCCTGGAGTATTTCGTTATAGCCTAAAAAGTGTTCCAGCCATTGTCAGAAAAGCAACTGAGTTAGGAATCCCAGCAATAGCACTTTTTCCAAATATAAGTAGTCATAAGAAAGACTCTCAAGCATCAGAGGCTGTAAATCCATCAAATATTGTTTGTCGAGCTATAAAAGCTGCAAAAGATGAAAATAAGAATATCGGAATTATATGTGATGTAGCTTTAGATCCTTTCACAGATCACGGACATGATGGGATTCTAGACGATAAACATAGGGTATTGAATGACCAGACTGTAGATGTACTAGTTCAGCAAGCACTAGTTCAAGCGCAGGCAGGATGTGATATCGTTGCGCCTTCTGATATGATGGATGGGCGTATTGGAATGATTCGTCAAGCATTAGAAGATGAGGGGTTAGTTGATACGCAGATTATGTCATACGCAGCTAAGTATGCTTCAGGATTTTATGGACCATTTAGGGATGCTATAGGTACTACTAACCTAACAGGTAATGATAAAATATTAAAATTTCGCGATAAGCGTGGCTATCAAATGGATCCAGCAAACTCTGATGAAGCACTTAGAGAAGTAGCTATGGATATATCAGAAGGCGCTGATAGTATTATGGTCAAGCCTGGTATGCCATATCTAGATATAGTTTATAGAGTATCGTCAGAGTTTAGACTTCCAACTTTTGTTTATCAGGTAAGTGGCGAATATAATATGCTTAAAAAATCTGTTGATTGTGGTGAGTTAGATGAGAAAGTTATTTTAGAGTCTCTGCTAGTGTTTAAGCGTGCTGGTGCATGTGGGATATTTACGTATTTTGCACCTTATGTTGCTGAGAAGCTATTACAGAAGTAATTATATGAATTTATATTAGCTCTTAGTTATAAGTTTACTAAACTATAGATCTAGTTTACTTATAATATTTTTAGACATTGACTCTATAGCACCTTTTACAACATCAGAGAGTATTTCATCTTTTTCAAAGATTCTTTGACCCTCTACACCATAAAACTCAACATTGCTAATATCCATCCCTATAGCATCAGCTAATGCTAAAGATGGCGCGACTCCAACGCTATGTGAGGATAGAAAACCACCAAAGCTAAGTATGTCTTTTGCTTTGAAGTAAAACTCTGTACCTGGTGTAACTTTTGCATATACAGCATCTATTAAGATAATTTTGTCATATCCACTATCTAGAAATGTTAGTAGATTTAAACCGGGTCTATCAGCACTTTCTACAGTGATATTTTGAATATTTTTTTCTCTTACAATTTCAGCTAGTTTATCGGCTACAAACCAACCAAATTGATCATCTGCAAAAGGTGATCCTATACCAAGAATTAGAGTTTTTTGCTTCATTTTTTACCTTTTATGATAAATAAAATTCTGTAGGGGTAGCACATTATGCTGTCCAGTAAGGTATTATTTTATTTTTCTTTTTGAGTATACATTTACAAACTTAAACACAAAAAATACAGAGAAAATAGCTACTAAGCTTAAGCCAATAGTAGATGAATAATCATCAACAAAGCCAGTAATCATATTAATTGTAGCTATATTTGTATTTAATAAACCTAACAATTCAACAAATGCAACGATATAAGCAGCTGCTATCACAATACATAGTATTATAATGTTATAACGATAAAATCTCTGCTCTTTTGAGTTAAAGCTTAGAACTTTTGACATCAATCCAGCATCTATAGAGTCAACTATAATCATCCCTAGAGCAAATGAGATAGGTAGCAACATAATATACCAAATAGATAAACCATTTAGTACATTAGCAGCAGCCATGCCCAATAGAGCTATCTCAGTCGCGGTATCAAAGCCTAAACCAAATAGAAAGCCTACAAGATACATTTTATATGGTCTATCTATAACTTTGATTATAGGTCTAAAAAGTTTTGCCAATATAGAATTTGATGTATGATCGTGAGCCATACTAGTTTTATTTTTGAGCATTTTCTTTAGAGAGAGAAGACTCATAGTCCCTGTTAGTAGCAAAAATACAGCCGATACAATAGTTCCAAAAAAAGCTCCCACATCCAAAGCACTAGTTTTCTCGATACTTGCAAAACTAAAGCCGATAACTATAAGTAGAGTAAGTAGAAAAACTATTGTAGAGTGACCTAAAGCAAAAAATAAACCAGTTTTGAAACTCGCTCTATTTTGAATTATTAGTTGTCTAGTTACATTATCTATAGCTACAATATGATCAGCATCAAAGCCATGTCTAAGACCTAGCATAAAGGCAATGCCAATCATGCTAAGCATTTTGAGATCTTGGGTTGCTAGGAATAATAGTAACGCTAAGATTAGTACAGAGAAAATAGTTATATTTTTTCTCATATTAGTTCCTTAAATTATGAACATAGTTAATATTTCGCTACTTATTTTAACTAATTTTGTTTCTTAAATTAGAAATTTATAGCTAAATTAAAAAAATATGTGTCATAGGATGATTGATTGTGTTTAATCTCTATCAATATTCAAAGTTAAGAAATGTACAGAACATGAGATACATGGATCATAGTTACGAATAACCATCTCAGCATGTAGCCTTATATCATCTTCTGGCTTATCTAAACCAAAGTTTTCTAAAGCTATACGCAAATCAGCCTCGATACAAGGTAAGTTTTGTGATGTAGGTGCTGATATTCTAATTTTCTCAGCTAAACCTTTATCATTAACCTTGATATGGTCGATTTGGATACCGCGTGGAGCTTCTACAGCACCCCAAGCATCAGCAGCTTTAACTGTATAGTCTAGGCAAGGAGTATCTGTATATGAATAGTTTTCACATATTTTAAGAGCTCTTTCTATTGCCCAATAACCTTCGATAGCTCTAGCTACAACAGAATGGAACATGTTTTTACTTGGCCATTTAACACCAGTAGCATGAGCCATTTCTTGGATATGCTTAGGCAGTTTGTCGAAGTTTAGGTTGATTCTTGGAAGAGGACCTAAAAGTATTGGCTCACCATCAATAGTTGTAGAGTGTAGAGCTGTAGATTGTGGAGCATGAAACTCTCTGAAATGATCATCATACTCACTAATATGGAATTTTTCACCATCACTAGTAATCACATCATCACCAAAGATAGGATACTCAGTAGGATGAGATAAACTAACCATCTTAAATGGGATTTCTGTCTCTGGGAATGATAGTGTAGATACCCATTCAACAACATCTTGAGCTTCTTTTAGAGCATCTTTTAACTTAGGAATCAGAGCATGAACTTCTTTAACTAAAGGAGCTTTGTAGAAACCACCAACTTTCATACCGTTAGGGTGAACTGATCTACCACCTAAAAGCTTAAGAATATCATTACCTAAATGTTGTAGTTTAACACCACGAACAACTTCTTTAGGAAAGTCTTTTGCCATCTCTATAGCTGATCTATAGCCTAAGAAGTCAGGGGCTGCTAGTAAATGCACATGTAAATAATGTGATTCAATCCACTCACCTAAAAACATCAATAGACGCATATCATCTATCCATTGAGTTCTAGTAATATCAAAAGCACTTTCATAAGCTCTTGAGAAGCCTGCCTGATATGCAAGAGGGCAAATACCACAAATACGTGCTACAGCATCAATAATTGCATTTGGCTCTCTACCTTCAAGGAATTTTTCAAAATAACGAGGTGGCTCATAAATTCTTAGCTCACACTTATCTATTTTGCCATCTTTAATTCTTAAATCTAAAGCACCTTCACCTTCAACACGGGCTAAAATAGGCACTTCAATAACAGTTTCTCTACTCATGATTATACTCCAGCCTTTTTAAATACTTCATCTTGGCTACTGATAAATCTATATTTATCTTGGATTTGTTTGTCTGATAAACCAAGTTCTTTTAATCTAGTTGTCATTGCATCTAGATTGGCATATTTTGATGCACCAAAGCAACCATAACAACCACGTCCAAGTTTTGGACAGATTGCACCGCAACCATCTGCTGTTACAGGACCCAAGCATGGCTCATCTTTTGCCACCATTACACAAGTAACCCCAGCATGCTTACAGCTTGTGCAAACTGGATCAACAACTTTCTCAGGCTCTACACCAAATAGTAGCTGGCGGATAGCTTTGAGTATTTGCTCCGTAGTTATAGGACAACCAGAGATTTCAAAATCTACATTTACATACTCTTTGATAGCTTTTGCTGTAGATAAATCTTCTTTGATAATCACATCTGTATCTTGAGGATATACAGCTTTTTGCCATTCTAGGAGCTCGGCAGCATTTGTATAGTTTCTTAGAGCTTGAATACCACCAGCTACGGCACAAGCACCGATAGCCACTACATACTTTGCTTTTTCTCTAATTTTTTGTAAGCGTGGAATATCATGATGAGTGTTTACACTACCTTCGATAAATGCAATATCAACATCAGCAAACTCATCTAGAGGACCAGCTTCCGCAAAGTGAACAATATCAACCATTTCAGCTAATGTAAGTAATGATACAGCATCATTGATTAGAGCTAGTTGGCAACCATCGCATGAGCTAAATTTATGCACGGCGATTTTTGGTCTAGGAGCTAAATTTTTTAATTTATCTTGAGCTGACATAACTATACTCCTTTTATTTCTAATAGTTTTTTAACAGCTGGATAAGCATATACAGCACCATCTTTACAGACAAACTCTTTGCCCATTTGGCAATGACCGCAATGTCCGATAGCACACTTCATGCTACGCTCTAAGCTGACAAAAATCTGCTCTTCTGGTACGCCAACCTTAGCAAACTCTTTAGCAACATTTTTCATCATGATCTCAGGACCAACAGTCATAACCACAGTATTTTTGTGATCAATATCAAGATCCGGAATTGCTGCAGTTACAAAACCATCGTACCATTTCCATGGACCATGAGGCTCACCAGCAGTAGCTGCTAAAAGCACCTCTGTATTTGGTTGGTTATTCCAACGAGTATATTTATCTTGATAAATAAGGCCAGAAGTATCGCGAATACCTTGTACTACATAGACTTTGCCAAAAGCATCTCTATCTTTTAGGATTTCTTCTGTTGCAGCAACTAGAGGAGCATTACCAAGACCACCAGTCATAATTACAACATCTTTTCCTTTAGCTTGTTCTACAGGCCAAGAGCTACCATAAGGGCCTCTTACGCCGATAGTATCGCCTGTTTTTAGTTTGCCCATACCTTTGGTTACACGACCAACTACTTGGATTGTATGCTCAAATATCTCATCAGAGAAGTTTTTATCATTTACGATAGAAATAGCAACTTCGCCAACACCATATAGGTACAGCATATTAAACTGACCTGGGTGGAATTTATAATTTTTACGTAGCTCTTCATCTACAAAACGTAAACGAAATGTAAAAATATCATGATCATCTTGGATAAACTCAACTATCTCTGCTTCATGTGGTAAGTAAGCATCTTGTGGGTATATCATAATTATTTCTCCTCACAAATAGCGTTAATTTCTTCTGTAACATCAATTTTTACAGGACACCATGTGATACAACGACCACAACCAACACAACCTTTAGTTTTGAACTGTTCTCTCCAAGTTCCAAACTTGTGTGTTAGCCATTGGCGGTATCTATGTTTTGGTTCTTCACGGTATAGCTCGCCATGAGTATAACTATGATCTAATCCAAAACATGAATCCCATTCACGAGTATGTTCACTTTCTTTGCCGTCTAAACTTGGCTCTTCTTTTTCTGTATGGCAGAAACAAGTAGGACATGATTGAGTACAGCTACCACAAGATAGACATCTCTCTGCAACATCATCCCATTGCGGATGGTCATAAGAGCTTGTTAGAGCTTTTTCTACTTGAGCTATTGGTGGTAGAGTTTTCTCTTGCATAGCATATACAGCTTTTACTTTTTGTTCAGCTTGGTATGTTTGTGCACCTGTTGCAGGACCTAGTTGTAGAGCTAATATTGTTTGTCTACCTTTGTCACTACCTGTCTCGATTACAAAGCCATGATCAATCTCTGTCATCGCTAAATCAAAACCTTTATCAGCCTCAGGCTTATCACCTAGAGCTATACAAAAACAGTTACTGTGAGCTGTAGTACAATTAGCAGCTACGATAAACATAGCTTCTCTTCTAGCTTTATAACGAACATCTTGATAAGCATTTTCAACAAATACTCTATCTTGAATCTCGATAGCTCTTAGATCGCAAGGTCTAACACCTAGTACAGCATATTTTTTGTTGTTCAAACTTTGATTGAATGCTAATCTACCATTCTCATCACGCGTAACTTTCCAGAGAGTTTCTTTCTCTTCAAAAAGCATCGGCTTAACAGACTGAACTGGTACACTCCAACCAAAAGCTTTTTTGGCATCTGTTTTGATGACTTCATATTTTGCAGGCTCTTGTATATCTACATAACCCCATGGAAGCTCACTTGCATTGTTTATATTGTCATAAACAATAGATTTATCTCTAACTGCTGGCGCCATAACTTCATAGCCTTGCCCTGAGAAGTAAGAAATCATTCTATCTAGATCATTATGTTTTAAGAAATAAAACTGACTCATATTACTCTCCTTAACATATTCTTGGTAATTGCTCACCACTTAACCAATCTACGCGTCTTTTGCCACTAAATGTGGTTTTCATAAAGACTTGAGATTGCTCACTTTTTCTTACGGTTGCTATCACTTGGGCATTTTCTCCTAATGGATGACCCCTTAAGCAGTCCAAAACCTTTTGAGTCTGACTAGGCTTACAAGCGATTAAAATTTTGCCTTCATTGGCGATATATAATGGATCCAAACCAAGAAGCTCACATGCTGATTGAACTTCTCTAGAGACAGGAAGATTTGCCTCATCTATCTCGATAGCTACATTGTATTGGTTAGCCCATTCATTTAGGGTTGCACCAACTCCACCTCGAGTAGGATCACGCATTGTTTTTATTTGACATTTATTGTCATAAATTGAATCAACTAAGTTGTCTAAAGATGTTGCATCGCTTAGAATTTGACACTCAAAATCAAGACCTGCTCGTTGTGACATCACAGCTACACCATGATCGCCAAGAGTGCCATTGATGATAATCTCATCACCATCTTCAAGAGCATCTCTAGTTACAAAATCATCACGGATAACTCCAACTCCAGTTGTATTGATAAAGATACCATCACCTTTACCTTTCTCAACGACTTTAGTATCACCTGTTACAATTTGAACATTTGCTTTTTTAGCTGCCTCTGCCATAGAGTCTAAGATTATTTTTAGATCTTTAAGGGGAAGACCTTCTTCCAAAATAAGCCCTACAGATATATATAATGGTTTAGCTCCACCAACTACTAGATCATTGACTGTACCGTGAATTGCAAGACTACCTATATTGCCACCTCTAAAGAAATATGGCGTGATAACATAGCTATCTGTTGTCATGGCAATTTTGCCATTTATTTGTGGTAATACAGCTTGATCTTCTGCTTGAGCTAGATATTGACTATCAAAGCTTTTTTTAATCATCTGCTCGATTAAATGATGCATAGCTTTACCACCAGCTCCCATTGCTAGGTCGACTACACCGTTTTTGATATTTAATTTCACAGCCATTTTAATCTCCGTATTGATAGTGTGCAGCACAGGCACCTTCTGATGAAACCATACAAGCTCCCATAGGTTGCTCTGGAGTACATACCACACCAAATAATTTACAATCTTTTGGCTCTTTAAGACCTCTTAGAATATCAGGGCAAGCACATTGTTTATGCTCTAGCCCTTGTACCTCGGGAATTTGATAGTATTTTTCAGCATCAAATTTTGCGTACTCATCTTTTATTTCTAAAGCACTGTTTGGGATATATCCAAGTCCACGCCATTCAAAGGTATCTCTGATAGTAAGATATTGAGAGATTAAATCTTGTGCTAGTTGGTTGCCATCAGGTACTACAGCCCTTGTATATTGATTTTCTATGCCTATTTTGTCAGCGTTAATCATCTTGATAAGCATAAGTATAGATTGTAGTACATCCAAAGGCTCGAAACCTGCTACAACCATTGGTTTTTCGTATTCTTTTGTGACTTTATCGTAAGCATTACTACCAATGATAACACTGACATGAGATGGGCCTAAAAAGCCATCAATCTTAACATCCTCAGATAAGATTGCTTGCATAGCTACTGGTGTAAGTACATGGTTACAAAATATTAGAAAATTATCCAACTTCTTAGCAATAGCTAGTTGTATAGCCACAGCAGTTGGGGGAGTAGTTGTCTCAAACCCGATAGCAAAGAATATAATCTTTTTATTAGGATTTTCTTCAGCAAGTTTTAGAGCATCTTCCACTGAGTAGATCATCCGTACATCAGCACCGCGTGCTTTAGCTTTGATTAGACTATCTTGATGAGATCCCGGTACGCGAATCATATCTGCATAGCTACAGAATATGACATCTTTTTGTGATGCCAAAAATATTGCCTGATCGACTCTCTTGATTGGTAGTACACAAACTGGACACCCCGGACCATGTATCATTTTGACATTTTCTGGCAAAAGACTAGGAATCCCATAACGATGTAGTGCATGTGTATGCCCACCACAAAATTCCATTAGGTTATATTGTCTATTAGGGTCAACTTCTTTAGCGATTTGTTGTAAAAGACTTTTTGCAACTTCCGGGGCCCTAAATTCTTGTATGTAATCCATTACATTACCCCTTTTATATTATACTTTTTAGATCCTCTAGAGTCTGATGAGCCATTTCTTTATCTAGTTTACTTAATGCAAAACCAACATGGATTATGACAAAATCACCTATAAGAACTTCATCTCTTAGTAGTGCTAGAGAGATATTTTTTTTTACACCGCCAACATTAACAATTGCTTGATTATCTTCTTTGATTTCTACAATTTCTGCGGGTATTGCTAAGCACATTTTACTCACCTTTTTTATATTTTTTGGCACCAAGCCAAGCTTGTCCAAGGCTTACACCACCATCATTTAGAGGAACTTTCTCTGATATATAAATATTGAAATCCATTTCTTTAAGTTGACGGTAAGTCTCTGTTAGTAGTAGCTTATTTTGGAAACAACCGCCACTTAGTATTATATTCTTAATATTTCGAGGTTGGGCTGAGTTACTAATCCACTGCACTAGAGCATAAGCCAAAGTGCTGTGCCATAAGTTACTAGCAACACTTATATTATCGCATTTTATTATGCTTTTTAGTAGTTTTTTTAAATTTAAATTAGTTTTAAATGATACCGATTTGGTATCATATTGAATGTTTGAAATATCAGCTAAAGACTCTAATTCTATAGCTGCTTGAGCCTCGTAAGTGTTGATATAGCAAATATTTAATAAGCTAGAAACAGCATCAAAGAGTCTACCCATACTAGTAGTTTTACCTTTAGGTAAAGAGTCATTTTGTAAAAGCTTGATTAGACTTTCAGCTTGCGGAAGTTTTTTGAGATGATTTGGTATCTCAAGATCGTATTTATGGCATACTGCAAGAGCCATTCGCCAAGGCTCTTTTGCTACTTTGTCACCACCTATATATTCGATAGGATCTAGCTCACCAATGCGGTTAAATTCTAAACTATCAATATCACAATGATAAAGTTCGCCACCTCTAGCTAAACCATCCTCACCTAAACCAAAACCATCTAGTACCAAACCTATAGCGTGACCTTGTAAATTATGCTCAGCTATTACAGCTGCTAGGTGGGCTTGATGATGTTGAATCTGATAAATTGGTAGATTAAAGTTTTGCGCAAAATGCGTAGTATAAATATCAGGATGTAAATCACAAGCAATACCATCAAACTTTAAACCAAACATCTTTTGGAAATGCTCTAGAGACTGCTCAAAAAACTCTATATTAGCTTGGCTATCCATATCGCCTATATGTTGTGATACAAAGGCTTGATTATCTTTGATAAAACAGAAAGTATTCTTTAAAAATGTACCAGTCGCTAGTATATTTGGTAGGGTTTCTGATAGTTGGATTGATTGCGGTACAAGTCCTCGAGATCTTCTAATAGGTAGATTTTTATCTATCACAGTATGAAAAACACTATCATCACTTTTTATCGCTATATCACGATTATCTGTAACTATAAGATCAGCAATATCTTTGAGTTTTTCGTGAGCTTCATCATTATTAGCAATGATGCTTTCACCAGATATATTTGCACTAGTAACTATCAAAGCTAAATTGTAAGCTTCTTTAAGCCAGTTAGCTCCCTGAGGTTGATTTAATAGATGATAAAAAAGGATATAATCAGTCCCTGTTGAGGGTAGCATAAAACCAAGCTGATTTATGCGTGGTGCAATAGATGAGTTGATATTGTTAGTAGAGTGTCTTTTAAGTAAAACGATAGGTCTGATAGTCGTATTTAGAAGCTCATTTTGCTGTGTAGTAACTTCTGCAAAATGCTCTTTTATGCTTTGAGTATTTAAAGCCATTAAAGCAAATGGTTTGTTTGGGCGATGTTTTCTTCTACGGAGTTCTTCGACTGCTTGAGTATTTGTAGCATCTACGACTAACTTAAAACCGTTTTGACTCTTAATTGAGATAATTTTACCAGCCCTGATAGCCTGAGATATTTCTGCAAAAGAATGAGATAGTTCTGGTCCACATTTAGAGCATGCAACAGTTTGAGCGTGATAATGCCTGTCTAATGGGTTTGTGTAGCTATCGTGACAGCCATCACAGAGTGGAAAATCTTTATAAGCAGTTTTATCTCTATCATAAGGTAGGCTTTGTATTGTGCTAAAGCGAGGGCCACAGTGTGTACAGCTAGTATATGGATACAGATAGTAGCGACTTTTTGGGTTAAAAATATCATCTAGACACAAGTCACAAATAGCTGTATCGGCTGGAATTTTGGTAGCAGAGCTACCTTGTTGAGTTTCTAATATTTTAAAATCTGTAAATTTATTTTCAGTTTGGCAAATAGTCTTTTCAATAGTTTCTATATTAGCTAGCGGAGGCAGTTTTGCCTGCATATTAGTTATAAAACTATCGGCAGTAGATTCATCACATTGTAGAATTATTTCAACACCATTCGGAGTATTTTGCACCGAGCCACACAAATCCATATCCTTGGCAAGGCAATAGATAAAAGGGCGAAATCCAACCCCTTGGACTATACCATTGACGAGAATTTTTATTATGGTTTGTTGCATTTTTTCCTCTTGTGATGATTTTTCATCATCAGCTATATTTTTAAATTTGCTGTAGTGACAGCACAGTGTGCTGTCTTATTATAGTTATGGCAAACAGCTGACAGATCAATGATCTGTCACTACATAAAAATTGTTAGTCATACCTCTTTTTAAAACTACCCCGTCAGTTTGCGACTGCCACCCCTTCGTTCCAAAGGGGAATTAAAATTATGAATTTTTATAATTCTCAATATACTCTAAGACAATCTCATGGTGATCTTTTGTTTTAAACTTATCAAACACATGATTGATCTTGCCATCTTCGTCGATAAAGAAGCTAATTCTATGAATACCATCATATACTTTGCCCATAAACTTTTTCTCGCCCCAAACACCAAACTGTTCAGCAACTTTGTGATCTTCATCACTTAGAAGCTGTACTGTTAGGCTATCTCTCTTCAAATTTCTTGAGGCGTTTTGGTGCATCAGAACTAATACCAAGAACTACAGTATCAAGCTCAGCTAGTTTGTCATTAATGCTACTTAGACCAATAGATTGAGTTGTACAACCTGGAGTCATAGCTTTTGGATAGAAGTAAATTAAAATATTCTTTTTACCTCTGAAATCACTTAATGATACTTCTTCATTATTTTGATTTTCTAATTTAAAGTTTGGAGCTAATTGTCCTTGTTCTAGTGTTTTCATTCTGATTCTCCTTTTTTTAGCATCTCTTTTAGTATTTCGTCAAAGTCATTAAGTTTACTAGCTTGAATTACTAGTCCGAGGTTGTTTGGAATTGTAGACCTTGATATGGGTTTATTCACGGTAGGTATATTAATAATACAAACATCTCCAGTTACTGTATGTTGAGGACCTGCATATAGTGTGCCTAATAAAGATATTCTACTTCCGACACAAAGATTACCGTCTTTACTTACATAACTACCGATATTGGCTAAAAACACTAGTGTGCCTAATAAAGATATTCTACTTCCGACACAAAGATTACCGTCTTTACTTACATAACTACCGATATTGGCTAAAAACACTGGAGAGCCACTAGAGCCTGGGAAACATGCGGCATCAATCATAAATTCTGGTTTACCATTATATGGAGTTTTAGGGTGTGTGGCTGTAATTCCTTTTCTAATAATTGGTAAATTATGCTTTTCATCCCATATTCCATTAGGATATCCAATCATAATTATATCCTCCATAGTAGATAAAGACTTAAGAAGTTCATCATGAGCTAAAAGTTCTTTATGAAGAGATCTATAGTAAAAAGTAATATTATCTTGATTAGCTTGTTTAATAATCTGGGCAATGGGTAAAATAGCTAAGTCAATATCTTTGTCAGGATGTCCAATCCATCTGCTCTCAAAACCATCTATTGATATTGGAATGTGACTACCTATTTCTACTTCTCCATTATTATTTTGTTTAGATAAGAAAAAAGTACCTTTTGTAGCATCTTTAATTACATGCTTATTGGTTACTATACAAGGGATATGGTGCTCTTTTTCTTTCAGAAACGCATAAAAATAACCTGTTCCAGAGCTAATACCATGAGGAGTTTCACATTCTATTCTTATAGTACTATGAATTAAATGTTCAATAGGATTTGTATTTTCGTTGTTGGTCATAATTACTCTAACCTTTCAATTCTCTCAACCAATCCAACCAGCTATCAAAACCAGCACCAGTTTTTACGGATAGTTCAAATATTTTCACATCAGAACGAATCTTTTTAATATTTGCGATACATTCTTGGATATCAAAATCTACATAAGGCGATAGGTCAATCTTATTGATAACAACTACATCTGCATAATAAAACATATCAGGGTATTTAAGTGGCTTATCAGCTCCCTCTGTAGTTGAGATAACTGCAACACGATGCTTTTCACCAAGATCAAACATCGCTGGACATATTAAGTTACCAACATTTTCAATCATCACAAAACCATCTTTGATATTACCAAGATGTTCAAAAGCATGACCAACCATGTGAGCATCTAAATGACAGGCTTTACCAGTATTTATCTGATAAGCTTTTGCACCAGCCTTACGGATTCTCTCAGCATCAAGATCTGTATGTTGATCACCTTCAACAACTGCGATAGGGTGACTACCACCAAGCTCTTTGATAGTTCTCTCAAGTAGAGATGTCTTACCAGAACCTGGGCTTGAGACAAAGTTTAGGGCAATATTATTACCCTTAGCTAATACATCTCTATTTTGCTCGGCATATTGATCATTTGCTTCTAAGATTGCTTTTTCTAGCTTTACAGCATCGCCTTCATGACCATGATGATGGTGATGACTACTATCTGTTCCACATCCGCAAGTTGTACACATAATTTACTCCTTAATTAAAAACTATAGATTCTACGAGCATATCTTTACCTTTGAGAATATCTTTCTCAAAACTACCGCAGTTTGGACATTGCTCATATAATCTGATTAATTCAAATTCATGTTCACAAGCTTTGCATTTTGCTATAGCTTGCTCATGTATTATTTCTAGCTTTGCTTGTTCTAAGACACTATCTTTTGCAGCTACTGGGAACCAAAATTCAAAAGATTCGACATCGACACCAGCTAAATTACCGATTTTGACAACTACTTTAGATACTTTTTTAGAGTTATTTTCAGCTGCTTTCTTCGCGATACTTATGACACTTTGACACAATGAAAACTCGTGCATTAGGACAAATCCAAAACTACATGACTATAACTATATTATACCAAAATATAAGCTGTAAGTATCTGCTGACTTAAGGAGGATTAATTTTTGTTGAATTATAAATTATACTGTTTTAGTATGGTTTTGAGTCATTTCGTATTTTAATAATTAAAAGTTAACAAATAAGTTTGCTGCTTTTATATATTGTTGCCAGTCATAGGTTGTTAGGTCGTGACCACCGGATCTTATATGATAACTAACTATACCTATTACTGGTTTATTAACGGCTGGCTGATTTTTAGGTAGATTTAGCGCTTCTCCAAAGAGCTTATATACTGGCGATGTGGCTTTAGCAGCAAGAAATGCACCATTAGGATCAGCCCATTGATCATCTTCTGCACTAGCAACATATAGTGGTCTAGGAGCAATTAGATCGAGTAACATATGTTGATCTACTGGCAGAGCTTGTGTGTTGTTATTATATTTTTTGAAGTTTTTAGAAAACCAGTATGGGAACTCTGTATTTATTGAGTATAAAGTTTCTCCATAGTTTCGTTTTGATAAGCTTGCGCCTCCAGTACCTGAGTCATTAGATATTACCATCGCAAAATTTTGATCTAGTGCTGCTGCCCATAATGCTGTTTTACCAAGCCTTGAGTGTCCAAAAACAATAATTTTATTTTGATTGATTAAAGGCTCGTTTTTTAATCCATTAGAGATATTAATTAAACCCCATGCCCAAAGACTAATTGCCGAGTAATCTTTATAGTTTTTAAGACTTTGAGACACATTATCATAAAGTTTCTGTGCATTATCCGGTGCAATGTCTCCATAATAAGCAGTAACTAGACCGTAACCATTATTAATGATATCTTCCAAGTCAAACCTACTAGATCTATAACCTTTTGACTGAGCTGTAAAATGATTATCAATCAAAGCTCCTTTAGGATCTGTAGGCTTAAGACAGGTCACTGGATTTCCCCAGTTCTTATTGATTAGGATATTAGGGTCATTAGTTACGCTTTGGTTACCACAGAAGTTATATCCCAAAAATATTGGATAATTTTTTTTCTGTTGATTTGGAATGTATATTAGTAGATTTACTTTGGTTTTACCAATATACAAGACAGCCTGTTTTTCTATAGCTTTACCATTTAAGGCATTATCATTTTCTTGAATAACTTTATATCTAAGTTCTAAATTATCTTTTGGGATATCTCCATAAACATTTTGTTTAAATAAATCTATTATTTGAGCTCTTCGCTCTTGCCATTGTTTTTTTGTGGTAACTTCTTTACCGTCATTCATTATTAAAGCATCAGGAAGCTTATATGTTCCAACTTTAGTTTCATCATAATTTATCTGACCAATAGCAAAACTAACTTTTGAAATAATCAGTAAAAGAGTTAATGTTACAAAGATTCTAATCATAAAAATAAAGTCACTTTAAAAAGTTAATAACTTAAGTATTACTTGAAAAATCTAGTTTATCAATAAGTTTAGTATATACGTTAAAGATGGTTAAAGTAATTATTAAGGGAGTAATCAGCAATGTAAGTGTATATGGATCATATTATCTTTTGGAGATAATAAGGTTTGCAATCATAGCTATAAGAGTGATTATCGCACCAGCTGTTAGTATATATGCCGGAGCTAAGTTATTATTTGAGAATTTGATAGTGCTGATTACAATCATAGGTGTCAGACCACCAAAGACAGCAAATCCTAGATTATATGCAAAACCTATGCCAGTATAGCGAACATCTTGCTTAAACAAATCAATCAACATCGCAGGTATATTGCCCCAACAAAGAGCTACCAAAATAGCACTAAGAACTATAGCGATAAAATAGAAATTTTGATGTGATGTATATGTAGTATAAATGACAAAGCTAAAAGCACATGTGGCTACTATGCTAATTAACAAAATCAAATTTCTACTAACTTTATCAGCAAATAGACCAACAGCTACACAAAGGATAGAAATAATAATCACACCAAGACTGTTAATCCATGTGAAGTTATCTAAGTGAAGATTTAGAATAGTACTAAAATATGCCGGTAATAACAAAAATAGTGTTACAAAACAAAGAGCTCCAAATGACACAATAATTGTTGAATAGATCAAGTTCCAGCGATGAGTTAGAAGCATCTTTGTAATCGGTAGAGAAAACTCTTCATTCACAAAAGGATTAAACTCTTTGATATCAATAAGCTGACGTCTAAGATAGTATGCAACAAGCCCAAACAGACCACCTAATATAAAAGGTATGCGCCAACCATAGGCAAGCATGCTCTGACTTGTAAAGAACTCCAATAGCAAACTTTCAACTATAAATCCTATAGCAACACCAAGTATCAAGAATCCAAAAATCACCGCAGTCATAAAACCACGCTTCTCAGGGACAGCTTCACCAACATAAGTGATAGTACCTGGTATCTCGCCACCAACTGATATCCCTTGAGCTATTCTGCATAGTACTAACAATATAGGTGCCATAATCCCAATACTACTGTAAGTAGGTAGTATACCAATCAGAAATGTTGATAATGCCATAATCAAAATAGAGATTGTAAAAGTTTTTTTCCTGCCATATTTATCACCAAAATGACCAAAGATAATACCACCAAAAGGTCTAGCAAGATAGCCAACAGCATAAGCACTGAATGCGATTAATAAAGATGTAATTGCTGATTGAATAGGAAAGAAAAGCTTAGAAATGTAACTAGCGAGTAAAGCGTAGATAATAAAATCATAAAACTCAAGCATACCGCCTAAACTTGATAGTAATAGTGCTTTACGTTGATTTTTTTGTAACATATTTATTATTAGATCCTCTGTATATTAATTACTTCATTCTAGCTAAGATATTATCTTTTACTATTAACTGGTGGTGTAGAGCAGCAGCTATATGTAGTACCACTAGCACTAATAAAACTGAGGCAAAGATATAATGATAACTAAAGATTTTGCTACCTAATTCAAAGTTTGGAGTCACGATTTCTGGGAATGGTATCACGAAGAATATCTTCCATGGATAGCCCATTAGCATCGAGCCAACTACTCCCGAAAAAGCCATGCCAAATGCTGAAATATATAAGCCAAGATGCACTATTTTAGCTATGATTAATTGTAGTAATGGTAGTGGTGGATTATACGGTGGTTTGATACTAAAAAACCTAGCAACAACCAACAGAGGTATCACAAAGAAAATTACTAAACCAAAAGATTTATGCAAGGTCATAATCCATCTTGAATCAAATAGATCATAAGCATAACCGAAGCCCAAGATAAGCTGAGCAATTATCAAAAAAGCCAATAAGCTATGTAGAACCCTAACAGATAGACTGTATTTCATAATCATAGATAAGTTAATAGAGTGTTTTTTGATTGTATAGTATTTACAAACTTTTGAGAAATATTTTAATCTGGAGTATGCCAAATCTTTCTAAATTCTTTGATGATTTGATCATGACGTAATAGAAAATCTTCAGTATCGTATTTTTCATCATATTTCTGGGTTTTAACGACTCTTTTATCTTCATTGAGAATGATTTTATTAGTGATACTAAATACTATGTCTGCGATAGGTTTGATGATTTTGCCAGTCAAAAACTTACGATAGTTTACTAAATATAGCTTAGTTTGATACTCATTAATAGGTACAAAATAAACACAAATTTTAAGTTTATCAGCATTATTAAGTAACCAAAAGTTAGGAAAGATGTACTTTAGCATTAAACGTTGGTTTTTTAGTGCTTCTATATATTCATTACTTATATTTAGCTTTATATCTTGAGGGATTTTGTATCCTCTGCCGATAGATCTCTTATGTACAGTAGCTAAATGAGTATAATCAAGTTGGTTCTCGATACAGTGGCGGATGTTGTTATCCCATGTGTCCGTCAAAAGAGAGTACTTACCAGCAAAATCATTATATAGCTTTTGTGCAAATTCAAAAGCGTAGCTATTATCTAGTTCTTCATCAAAAACATTTATCCAAATCATGTCAGCGACAATTTTTGTTTGATAGCTTTTAACTTGTAGTTTTGGGATAGCGCTTTGAGTTTCTGGTGTGTATATACAGTTGCCTTGTGTGTCAAACCTAAAGCCATGAAAAGGACAAACTATAGCTCCATCACATACTTTGCCTAAACTTAATTCTGCACCACGATGAGGACAACGATTTTCCATAGCTATTATTTTCTCAGCATCTTTCCATAAAACAAGATTTTTACCGAGTCTTTCTAGTTTGATAGGTTTAGATTTGATTTCTTTGATATGAGCTATAGCGTACCAAGCTTTGGGAATGTTATTTATCATTGAGCACAAAAATTAGTTTTTGCATGAGTAGAATTATACCTTAAGCTATTAGATAATTAATACTATTGAAATCTTTTAGATACTATAAATATGAGTGCAAACCAAAATAATCAAGAGATAGTCGGAGGGTTAATTCTCTTTGCTGCAGCTTTTGTTGCAATACTTATAAATAACTCACCATTATCTATCTACTATGGAATGCTTGAGACAATCAATGTCAAACTAGGAATTGAAAATCTCGTTATCGACAAAAATTTGATGCATTGGATTAATGATGGTTTGATGGCTATATACTTTTTATATATTGGTTTAGAAATCAAAAGAGAGATAATCTCAGGAGCATTGTCAAAGCCTTCTAATATTATAATACCGGCCGTAGCAGCTCTTGCAGGACTTGCAGTTCCAAGCTTGATATATTTATCAATTAACTATGATGCTAATATCACAGGTTGGGCAATACCTTCTGCAACAGATATAGCATTTACTCTAGGTATATTAGCTCTACTTGGTTCAAGAATCCCAGCAAAGCTAAAGCTATTGGTTATTACAATCGCTATTTTTGATGATATAGCTGCAATAGTAATTATTGCGATATTTTATACCAAGTCACTGTCTTTACTTTCGCTATCTTTAGGGACTCTTTTTATATTGGCGATGATTATTTGTAATAGAGTATTTAAAGTTAATAGAAGTTCTGTATATGTGGTTCTTGGTTTTTTTGCTTGGTTTTGTACGATTAAGTCTGGAGTTCATGCAACTTTGGCAGGTTTTACAACAGCGCTGTGTATTCCTTTTATAGAGAATGACAAAGATTCTCCAGCTAATTTTATGGAAGAGTCTCTTCATCCTTGGGTTATCTATTTTATACTACCTATATTTGCATTTGCTAATGCTGGTATCAATTTCTCAGGGATGAGTGTTTCTATAATATTTGAGCCAATTACATTAGGTATTATATTGGGGTTATTTGTCGGTAAGCAGTTGGGTATTTTCTCCATATTGGCTATTTCAAAGAAGCTGAAACTATTTAAGCTAGGAGAGTCTTTTTCGAGTTCTCAGATATATGGTATAAGCCTTTTATGCGGTATAGGTTTTACCATGAGTTTATTTATTGGAACTCTCGCTTTTGATGATAATCATACTCTTAATGCAATCAAAGTAGGTGTGATAGTAGGTTCTTTACTCTCAGGAGTTTGTGGTTATATAGTTCTAAGGTTTATAGCTAGAAAACCTCACTAATATAACTGTATAAGTATTTTTAATATATAATGAAATTATGATGATTCAACTCTAGTTGATTAAATGTTTGAAAGAAACTCACAACAAAATCAATCTACAAAATTCTGCTTAATGAGTTGGAACTCATACAAAATTGACTATAAAGATACAGAAGCATTCAAAGCTTATATCAGACATACATACTTTAATCACAATATTGATATCTTTTGTCTACAAGAAGCAGTACATCAGCATGATACTAAATTTCCTATCGACAAATTTGATATAAACTTCGCATCTAATATTGTATTACGTTCACATAACTATGGGGTAGCTACAGTTAGTCATTTCCCAGTGATAAAAAATGTCAAAATACTTACAACTCATCGAGAGTCTGTAATAAATACTCACAAAGCTTCTTTGATTACACATTTAAATATAGCGGGCACAAAAGTTGTTGTTGTGAATATCCATGCAATCAATTTCAAGAGTAATAAAGTTTATGAATATGAGTTTGAGAAAATAAAAGAATATATCTCTCCAGAGAAATATAAGCATCCTATTATAATTGCAGGGGATTTTAATACTTGGAATAGAAGACGAGTTAAGTTAATCAAAGATTTCTGTAGAGAGTTTAGTTTTAAAGTGGCTTTTATAGATGAGCCTCAATTAGTCAAATCTTTTCAGAGCAATCATTTAGATTTTGTATTATACAGAGGTCTAAACCTTGAAAAAGCATCTGTTTTAGATTGCAAAAAAATATCAGACCATAATCCGATTATTGCAGAGTTTTGTATCAAATAAATATTTGATTAACCACCATAAGACTTAGTTTTATCGTTGATGATGTCATAGCAAAGATCAGTCAACTCAGCGACAGAGTAATCTTTTGGATCAATAGGTTTTCCAAAAGACATTCTAGCGATACCAGGCTTCACAAAGTCACCTTTTTTACGTCCAAAATATACTCCAAAGTTATGAGCCACAGGGATTATAGGAATATTTGATACTTTAGCTAGCTTCATTGCAGAGCGATGAAATTTCGGATATTTACCAACAGGCACTCTTGTACCCTCTGGGAAGATTATAATGCTTAAATTTTTATTTTCTATTCTATCTTTGCCATCCTCTAAAACTTTTTTGATTGCAGAAAGACCTTTTGATCTATCTACACCAATAGCTTCAGCAAATATGTTTGTCTTACCAAAAATTGGTTTTTCTAGTAACTCTTGCTTCATCACAAAGCAACAATCATGAACAAGGCCATAAAATACAAAAGTCTCTAACATCGACTGGTGTTTAGAAACATAAATACAGGGATAGTCTGGAATATTTTCTTTACCTTCAATTTTTACATATATTTGTAGTATGACTAGAGTTCCTAAGCGATATAAACAAGACCATATCCAACAAACAAATAATCTAACTTTTAATGATGCTCCTAATACACCAACAGTATTCATAAGTAAACAAGAAAATAATAATACTATATACCCGTAAACTTTGAAAACCTGCATTCTTGCTAATAATAGTAGATGAATAATTTTTTTCATCTGATAGACCTCTTCTTAACCTTTAAACTCTTTTGTTTTTTCTGTTATTACCTTATGGCAGTGAGTAGTCAGAGTCTTTGAGTCAAAATCTCTAGGATCAATGCGTTTACCAAAATCCATTCTAGCAATACCTGGCTTAATAACTTGCCCCCATTTCTTAGGGAAAAATCTCCCAAAGTTGTGAGCTACAGGAATAATATAGGTGTTAGCATCAGCTGCTAGCTTCATTGCAGAGCGCTGAAACTCTGGATACTCTCCAACTTCAACTCTTGTACCCTCTGGAAAAATTACAACATTTATGCTATCAGCTAAGCTTTGTTTACCGTCAGTGACTACTTTTTTTAGTGACTCTCTAGGCTTATCTCTATCTATAGCGATACTGCCTAAGTTTTTCATTGCTGTACCAAAGATTGGAGCATCAAAAAGCTCTTTTTTCATGATAAAGTGACACTTACCAATCAAACCATAAAACATAAATGTTTCTAGCATTGATTGATGTTTAGACACGTATATGCAAGGATAATCTTTGTCGATGTTTATACGACCTGTTACACGGATGTATACTTGTAAAAAAACAAGCATACCTATCCAATAAAGATAAGTCCAAACTTTACAAACCGCCATTCTCCAAGAAATGGGAAGGTTAAAAAAAGTAAATATATTTATAAGTATGCTACTACCACCAATAACAGCAAACGAATAGAGTTGGAACGCAGTCATCCTGGCCCACATCAGTATATTCCAAATCTTTTTTAAAAAAGATTTCATCAAAAACTCTCCATAAATTTTTAGTAGGTTTATTTAACTATCAGTTTGTACTAAAGCTTAAAATCATTGGTATCATTATACACTTTTTATAAATAGCTGCCGACAAAAAAATAAGCCTATGAAGAAAATAAGATAAGATTCTTAGATAAAAATGAAAGATTATTTTTCTAAATATTTTAACTTATCTGGAACAGATGCCCAGTTGTCAGCGTCCTCACAAGGGTCGCATTTCTCTACGATATTTGGCCAAATACCAGCAAGCTCTCTGTTTAGATCAAGCATTTGCTCTTGGCTCTCTGTAAGATCATCGCTAGATTTGATAGCATCAACAGGACACTCAGGCTCACATAAAGCACAGTCGATACACTCATCTGGGTTTATTACCAACATATTAGGACCTTCATAGAAACAGTCAACAGGACATACTTCTACACAGTCACCATATTTACATTTGATACAATTTTCAGTAACTACAAATGGCATTTTATTAAATCCTTTCGTTATTTTACTTTTGTTAAAAGAAACCCACAAATTATAGCATAGATATGAAAAAGGTAAATATTAATCTATTTTGGCAGATTATCTCTCCCACAGTTAATATTTTGTATAGTGCTAAAGCATAAAATAAAATAGCTAAAATTAGAAATATTCATTAACAAATGATAGTATTAGCATAAATATTTATAATAATGTTTTGGTTAAAAATGAAAGCTGAACTTGACCCAAGAAAATTAATCGCTGCGACAACGATATCTGTAGCGGTTTTGTTTTTTGTAACATATCTTGTATCTATTGCTGATGGTAATAACACTTTATGTAATCCATTTATTTCTGGCTGTTCTGATATTACTCATGCTGGGTTTACATCGTATGAGAAGTATATGCTTAAGGCTATACTAATACCGACTGCTACGCTTATGGCAGTGATTTTCTTTTTTATCACACAGTTACTTGTTCAAATAAGTGATAATAAAAAATCAATAATTAAGCAAGGTAAGATTATGCTTTTCTTAGCATCTGTTGGTTGTATTGGCTTAATCATTGGGACTTCAGTAATTGATGGTCAGCAGACTCTCATGAAAGTTCACCTAAAGGGCGTTGCTGTGTTTTTTGTGCTAATGAGTATCTGTCAGGTTTGGTATACAATTATCGAATATAAGTATTCAGATCGACTTAATAAAGTACCACTTATCTTGCGTAGATTTGCGATTTTCATAACGGCAGCTTTTTCGATATGGTCAGTATTTATGGATCAGACAACAGTTAATCACAATATTGTTGAATGGTGGGGTGTTTATGCTCTTATTTTCTGGTTCTGGACATTTTCTATTACTAAAATTAAGTAGTCCATTTACTGCACACTTTTTGTCTTTTTGCTCGAGATTCTCTAAACTTATCACTATTGTATCGTTAAATTAATTGGTATTTTTTTATGTCTATAGCATCATTATTTAGTAATCCTAGCCTTAATCAATATATAAATGATAATTCAGTAAAACTAGATAAAACTGAACAGGAGCTCTTTGATAAAGCAGCAAATGATGAGTTAAGTCACATGCTTAGTTCACCTAATCAGTTACAGCTTATTAGTCTCTTTATCAAAATGATTAATGCAAAAAATGTCTTAGAAATCGGTGTTTTTAGAGGTTTTTCAACATTGATTATGGCTCAAGCATTACCCTCTGACGGTAAAGTAGAAGCCTGTGATATTAGTTATGAATATATCAAGCCATACAAACACTTTTGGCAAGAAGCAAACGTTGAGCATAAAATTAATCTTAATATTGCACCAGCTTTAGAAACTTTAGAAAGGTTTGAAAAGCAAGCTAAGAAGTTTGACTTTGTATATATAGATGCGGATAAGCCAAATTATATTAACTACTATGAAAAAGCTTTAAAATTGGTAAACTCAGGTGGAATTATCGCAATAGATAATGTGCTCTGGTCGGGTAGGGTTGCAGATGATTGTAATAATGAGCAAAACACCTTGATTATAAGAGAGTTAAATAAATTAATTTATAATGATAGCAGAGTGGAAGCTTGTATTATTCCTATAGGAGATGGTATCAACCTAGTTAGGAAGCTTTGATTTTTATGCTAGATAAATTTTGCTTAGGGCTTTTTTAGACACGTCCAAAGCTTGTTGTGTTGATTGACCCTTAGCTAAAACTACTCCCATGCGACGCTTACCATGAATTTCTTTTTTGCCAAAAATTCTAATATCTATACTTGAGTCAGCTAGAGCTTCATCAATCCCTAATATACTTGGATCTGTAGATTCTCCTTCAAGTAATATAGCAGCAGATGATGAGGGTTGAAGAGTTTGTATTTGCGGTATTGGTAACCCTAATATTGCACGCAGATGTAATTCAAACTCATTAATGTTTTGTGATATGAGTGTTACCATGCCTGTATCGTGAGGACGAGGAGAGACTTCATTAAAAAATACTTCATCACCCTTTATAAATAACTCAACACCAAAAACTCCATATCCACCTAGAGCATCTGTGATCTCTTTGGATATCTTTTGAGATTTCGCTAGAGCTATATCCGACATTGCATGAGGTTGCCAAGAGAATCTATAGTCACCATCTTTCTGGATATGTCCGATAGGATCACAAAATGAAGTACCATCTTTATGTCTAACAGTTAGAAGTGTAATCTCATAATCAAAATCTATAAATTGCTCTACAATTACACCTTTAGCATGACCTCGAGAGCCACTTTGGGCATAATTCCATGCTTTTTGAACTTCGTTATGTTCCTTGACTATAGATTGTCCTTTACCTGATGAGCTCATTACTGGCTTAATTACAAATGGTAGTCCTATAGTCTCAACAGCATCAAGATATTCTTTTTCACTATTTGCAAAAGCAAATTTAGATGTCGCTAGACCAAGCTCATTAGCTGCTAGAGATCTTATACCTTGGCGATCCATAGTGAGCTTTGTAGCTTTGGCACATGGGACAATATTGAAGTTATGAGCCTCTAACTTTACTAAGCTATCAGTATTTATAGCCTCAATCTCAGGAACTATATAAGTTGGTTTTTTTGCTAATATTAGTTGTTCAAGAGCATCAGCATTTAGCATATCTATAACGAAACTCTCATGTGCTACTTGC
Source organism: Francisella salina (assembly GCF_000219045.1). Taxonomy (NCBI): domain Bacteria; kingdom Pseudomonadati; phylum Pseudomonadota; class Gammaproteobacteria; order Thiotrichales; family Francisellaceae; genus Francisella; species Francisella salina. Next base: position 1,986,046 of record NC_015696.1, on the reverse strand, counting down.
ATAGCAGGGACGTTTTCATAACGATCTACTGCTATGGTATATATACCTAGTCTCTGAGCTGCTATGATAAATTCTTTACCAAGTTCACCTGAGCCAAGTAGCATGATTTTAATCTTTGGTGTTTTGCTATACATAATCAGTTATTCTTATAAAAATAATATTTAAATAATACTATATATCTAGAGTTATATAAAAAATTATAACGATGAAGTTAATTTTAAGGACTTAATTATTACTATACTGTTTGTATATCTTTATACCGTTTTTAATTTGCTCATCATTTGTAGGGATATTTAGCTCTTCACCGGCAAAGATAGTATCGTTAATAATATCCGGATCATCTTTTAGATTTAACCCTTTGATTGAGAGAATTAAATCATAATTACTATAATCATCGTTATTATCAATTTTATCTAAAACCATCTGTGCAATTTTATATAATGAGTCACCAGATTTTATTATATATGTTTTATTATTTACCTGTGCTTGAGGAGATAGATTCTTAGACTCTATATTATTACTTTGATCTTGGTTTTTTTGCTCTAAAATTGTTGATGGCTGACTCTCTAGTACTGTTTTATTATGCTCATTATCTTGCTTCTCTGACTTTGTTGTAATATCAGGAGATTTTTCTATTTGAGGTTTTATAATCTCTGAGCTACTATCTGACTCTCTTATGTTATTATCAATTGCTTGCTTTGAAACTGTATCTTTTTGAGTTATTGGAAGCTTATCAGTTGCTCTACTGTAGAGCAGTGGCTGACTTTTTTGAATAAAGCTTTCATAGTTTGTTGTTGCTAATGTATTTAGACTTTTATCGTTTGATTGGGTATTTGGTGAGTGGGAATTAGCTATTTTTTTCTCAATAATGTTAGATGATAAGTATATTATTAGTAAAGATATGCTAATAATAGCTATACGATTAAAGTAGTCAAAAAGCTTCATTTTCCCATACTTGGCTTTCTTGTAGTACAGTATATCTATACTGTTTAATATATAAGTTATATGGTTTTTTGGGATGTTAAGATACTCACAGTATCGCTTTATTCTATCTTTTAATATGGTTGAGGGCTGTTGAGTGATTTTATAACTATCTCCTTGTTCTATAATTATTATAGTTTCTTCAGGTATGTTAATCGCATCAGCAACAGTAGTCATACTTAAGCCTTTGTACTCTCTATATGATCTAATAATTTCTTGGAAGTTACTCATGTGTTGATGATTACGCTTAAGTTTCTTAAATTATATATTAGGTATTTGTTAGAGTAAACTATGGCTATTTTATCGATTTGATAACAGATTTTTGTTTCACTAGTGATTTGCTTACAAATTATATTTAAAAACATATCGAATATCGCATATATTAATAACTAAGTAATTTAAAGATGTAGAGGTTGCTAATTAATAAAAGCTAAGAGATAAGTACAGTTTTATTTTTTTAGAAAAGACTATTTCTTTGCTAGAGGATAGAACTCAGTAATCTGTTTACCAAAGTCTAGAGGGTCAATTGTTGAAGGGTTCTGTCCTAAAGACCAAACCATAAATCCAGAGAAGTTATCATAACTATTAAGAGCAGAACCTTCGCTATCTCCTGTAGTATATGCTGTCTTTAACTCTTCTGGTGTAGCGTAGCTATGTTCACTAGGAGCAAAGTCATCACCTATAACTATTTTTGTTTTTGTATTGTTAGCAGTCTTCAGTGAGTCTGATGCTATTTTCATTGATAGCGTTGGTGCTTCATTTGTCCAGTTTGGGGCTTTATTATTGTAGTTTTGAATTAGAAGAGCATCAAAACAGACATTGCCACCGCAAGCATCAGTAGGAAGCATATCTTTGAAAATATTGTAAGCGCCACCTGTTGCTGTCCAGTATATGTTTGCAGGAACTCCTGTATCTATATATGTTTGAGGAGCTGCTGTGATATAGAAGTCTCTTGGGAATTTGTCTTTCATTTTATCACTTTCTGCATACTCACGCATTTTTGATATTACATCTTTGATTTGATTTTGCCATGTAGCAGTACCTTTTATAGAAGATCCTTCAAGATCAAAATCAAAACCATCCATGTTGTTTTCTGCAAGGTAGTTTACAATATTCTCTGCTAATACCGTATTATCGTTAGATAGTGTTGGATTCCATGTGTTTGTTAGTCCACCCGTAGATGCTATAAATAGAGCACCTTTAGCATGAACTTTTGCTATCGCTTGACTGAGATACTCAGGGTTCACAGGATCATAGAATCCTTGCACATCAGTCCCAGAGACTTTCAAAAACCCAGGGATTATTACATTGTAGTAATCGGCAAAATCACTTAATTTTTCTACCAATTCTGGACTTTGACCCCAAGTCCAAGTACCCCAGTATCCAACCATAGATTTCTCTGGCCAAGCACCTGCAGCTTCGTAATTAATAGTGTCATTACCTTTAATTTGACCATCTACGATAGTTATACTATTTGCTTGATAAGTAGTACCTCCTGATTTAAATGTGCCAGGTTTAATAATAAACTCTCCTCTTGATGGGATGCTTGTTGTATTTGAACCATTGTCTAAGTTTATAGAGTCACCATATACATCTCCAGTAGAAGATATTCTCTGTGCATTCACAATCTTAGTTGGTGTAGCATCTTCAGGGAACTTGACATTGAAGCTAACATTAGCAGGTTTAACATCTTCTGCTTCAAATGCTATATTTAAATTTATATTTTTACTTTCTTCATTAACTTCAATAGGGTTAGGTGTAATAGTTTTAGCAACGTAGTTCGTTGAGCCATCAGAGCTTAAGACATTACTAACTGAAATATTATGAGAACCCTTCGCTACTGTTATAGGAGTTGGGTCGTTAGGGTTTATAGTATATGTTTGAGAATCAATTTTAACCTCGATTTTATCTATAGTTTGAGGTAGACCTGTTGTTTTGACATTTACTTGAGCTTGAATTATGTCTCCACATAATGTCCAAAAATCAGGAGCTTCTTTGGGTGACTGATCAGTCCACCATTTCATATTTTCATAAATACTTCCTTCAAATCTAACGAAAGCTTTGGCAGAGTAGCCTGATGCTGCAGGAGTATATTCTTGTACATTACTTGGTATGGTATCACATTTACCTGGAGATGGAGGTGTTGCTTTCTTGTATTTTAATGGCACATTAGTGGAGTCTTTAGTCATATCAAAGAAGTCAGGAGAAATTGAGCCACTGGTTACACTAATTATGTAATGGGTAGGCTGACTATCAGAGTATGGTAAGGTCACCTGATTATTTATAACTGTATAAGATGTATTGTTTGCTGAGAATTCAATTTTTGCATCACTAGGTAAACTATCTCCTAATATTTTAATGGAAACCGTTTTCTCTGCAGTTGGTTCTGGAGATGGACCAGGATCTTTGCATCCTTCTGTCCAAGCTTCTTGCCAAGCAGTACCTTTGCCTGGCTCATAAGCCCAAGCAGCTGAAGAAGAGCACCATCCAGGGATATTACATACATAGCAAGATTCCGCATTATTAACTTCTTGACCTTTAGAATAGCTAGTCCCTGCATTGTAGTTTTCAGCAGCAGCATAGCTTGTAGCTCCACATGCTGTTAATAAAGCACTTATTAATAGCTTTTTATATTTCATATAATTGCTCCGAATCTAAAATTTTATATAAAAATGAATTACTATTATAGTATATAAGAGTAAATAGTAAATTGTCAGGAAATAACAGTACTTGTTAATTTTACCAACTAAGAAGAAAATTTAAAGAAATATACAAAAGGATTTATTTACTTAGAAAAACGATATTGTGGTCAGTATTTACATCAACAACGATTTTCTCTTCAGCTTTAAACTCACCATCTAGTAGTTTAAGAGCTAGAGGATTTTCTAAGTTGTTTTGTATAGCACGCTTAAGCGGTCTAGCTCCAAACACAGGATCAAAACCAGCATCAGCTAGTTTATCTATAGCATTTGGTGTCACTTCTAGGGCAATCTCCAAATCAGTTAGACGTTTTTCTAAGCGCTTGATTTGTATTTTAGCTATTTCTGTAATCATTTCTTTATTTAGAGGTTCAAATACAATAGCATCATCAACTCTGTTTACAAATTCTGGCCTGAAGTGGCTAAGTACCATTTCCATTACAGCAGATTTTACTGTTTCATAGTCTTGGTCTTGCATTTCTTGAATCTTATGAGATCCAAGATTTGAAGTCATAACTATTACAGTGTTTTTAAAGTCTACTGTTCTACCTTGGCCATCAGTTAAACGACCATCATCCAATACTTGTAGTAAGATGTTAAATACATCAGCATGTGCTTTTTCAACCTCATCTAATAGAATTACTGAATAAGGTTTTCTTCTGACATGCTCTGTTAAATAACCACCTTGCTCATAACCAACATACCCTGGAGGAGCACCTATCAATCTAGCTACAGAATGTTTCTCCATAAACTCAGACATATCTACTCTAAGCATTGCATCTTGATCATCAAACAAGAATTCTGCTAAGGCTTTTGTAAGCTCTGTTTTACCTACACCCGTTGGGCCTAAGAACATAAATGAACCTATTGGTCTATTTGGATCAGATAAGCCGGAACGAGATCTTCTAACAGCATTAGAGACTGCTTTTATAGCTTGATCTTGACCAATTACTCTTTTATGTAAGAAACTCTCCATATTTAGAAGCTTCTCTTTTTCTTCTTCCATCATTTTAGATACAGGTATACCCGTAGCTTTTGATACTACATCTGCTATTTCATTCTCTGTAACAGATGTTCTAACAAGCTTATTCTCAGAAGGTTCTGCCTCAGTTTCTTCTATTTGTTTTATTTGAGTTTCAAGTTCAGGTATTACACCATATTGTAGTTCAGACATCTTTGTCAGATCACCAGATCTTTGATATTTTTCTAGCTCAAACTTAGCTTTCTCAAGTTTTTCTTTAAGCTTACTAGCTCCTTGCATCTTAAGCTTTTCAGCTTTCCATAGCTCTTCAAAACCTTTATATTCAGATTCTAAGCCTTTTATTTCTTCTTTAAGTATCTCTAGGCGTTTTTTTGTAGCTTCATCTTTTTCTTTTTTTAGCTGCTCACGTTGCATTTTTAATTGGATGATTCTACGGTATAAACTTTCCATCTTCTCTGGTTTAGAATCTATTTCCATACGGATTTGGCTACCCGCTTCATCAACTAGATCAATAGCCTTATCGGGCAACTGTCTATCGCTTATATATCTATGTGATAAAGTAGCCGCACTTACAATAGCAGAATCTGTGATATTTACACCATGATGTAATTCATACCTTTCTTTTAAACCTCTAAGTATAGCAATAGTGTCCTCAACTGTAGGCTCATCAACTAGCACTTTTTGGAATCTTCTCTCAAGAGCAGGATCTTTTTCAACATACTCGCGATATTCATCTAGAGTTGTTGCACCCACACATTTTAATTCACCTCTTGCTAGAGCAGGCTTAAGCATGTTGCCAGCATCCATAGAGCCTTCGGATTTACCAGCACCAACCATAGTATGTAATTCATCGATAAATAAGATTACATTACCATCTTGTTTTGCTAGTTCTTTTAGTACCGATTTTAAGCGCTCTTCAAAGTCACCTCTAAATTTTGCACCTGCCAATAGAGCACCCATATCTAGAGATAGGACTTTTTTACCTTTGATGCCTTCTGGAACTTCATTGTTTATTATTCTTTGAGCTAGACCTTCAACAATCGCAGTTTTACCAACACCAGGCTCACCAATAAGAACTGGGTTATTCTTTGTTCTACGCTGTAATACTTGTATTGTTCTACGAATCTCACTGTCTCTACCTATAATAGGATCTATTTTCCCTTTCTTTGCTAGATCTGTTAAGTCAACAGTATATTTATCTAGTGCTCCTTTCATATCTTCTTGATTTTGGTTACTCACTTTTTCTCCCCCTCTATAATCATCAACTGCTTTGGTAATTTTTTCTTTTGTTATATCAAACTTATTATATAATCCTGCCAGACTCTTATCTTCTATTGATGCTAATAAGAAAATCTCACTTGAGATAAACTCATCGCCATTTTTATTTGCTAGATCTTGCATTTTATGTAATGTAGTTATTAAATCTCTAGATGGAGATACTTGTGAATTACCTTCTCCTGATAATACAGCTACTCCATCAACAATATCATTAACTGCTTTAGTAAAATCTTTTGAGTTAACTCCACAGACACTTAGTATAGATGTCACCACACTGTCATTTTGCTCTAATAGAGCTTTTAACAAGTGGGCAGGTGTAAACTCAGTAGCTTTTTGCTGAAATGCATATGATTGAGCTTCAGCCAAAGCTTCTTGTAGTTTTATTGTGAACTTATTTATATCCATTATTCTCCCCAACTTATATTATCTGTTATACATCTAAGGATACTTTGCTGTTTTTCAAGTAATAAATTAAGCTTACTGGAAAAAAATATATAAATAAGTTTTAGTATTGTTTTGATGAAGCTCCCCATATGGCTTTACAAGCTTTGTTTAGGTACTATTATTCACACCTGTTATAGAGTTTTATATATAAATATGAATAAAAAAGCTTTCTTTACTTTGATTGTTTGCTATTTTTTCTGCAGTGGAGCTTTTGCAAAAGAACTAAAGAATATAATTATCTTTGGTGATAGTTTGAGTGACTCTGGATATGCAAATAATTTTCATAATATAGATAGTGGCTGGCCACTAATTCCTGGCGACTTAAAAGATGTTAAGCAACCAACCCTCACAAGTCCAGATAAAGGTAACACTGTTTGGATACAGTTTTTGTCTCAAGATAATAAGATCTTATCTACACCAAATAATATTTATACACCAGGTGAAAACATCAACAGATCAGTGAAACCTGTTTTAGATGGCAACAACTATGCTGCTGGAGGAGCTACGACAGTTTGTAAAGGGCTTGGTAATAAGGGTGACTATACTCCACCTCCACTAGGACCTTTGAGAGAGGGTGAAAACTGTCTAGTTGGACAAGAGGATATTCAAAAGCATAACCAAATTGATAGTTATCTAAAGCAACATCAGAACAAGGCAGATCCTGATAGTATTTATATTATTTGGGGAGGAGCTAATAATCTTTTTATTCAATTAGGATATTTCGCAGATAATCGCTCAATATTGTCAAAGATATACTATCTTATGAAATATAAAGTCACAGGTGAAGTATTGCCTGACCATGAGATACTAAAAGTAGAAAACGCTGCTGAAGATATAGCAAGTGATGTAAGATATTTGATTAAGCATGGAGCAGAACCTAGAAATATATTTGTAGTTAACTTGCCTGATTTGGGTATAACTCCAGCCGCAACAGAAAATGGAATAGATGCTAAGAGTTTTAAAGTGGAGTTATTCAACTCACTATCTAGAGCATTTAATGAGAAGCTTGCAAGCAATATCATGCCTGATTTTGTAAGTATCATTGATGCTCAAAAGTTTTTCAATACTATTGTTAAAGATAGAAAAATAAAAGTAAATGGTGTCGAGTATAACTTCTCTGATGTAACACACTCTGCGTGTGACTTTGATGGTCCAAATGATCTTACTTGTGTTCCAAAAGGTTATGTCAGTGGTAGATATGATAAATATCTTTTTGCCGGACAGGTGCATCCAACTAGCTATACTCATAAAGTTTTGTCTAAGTATATTTATAGTTTCATAATTAAATAGACAAGTTTCTATCTATAGCTATGAAATAATCCTTGTAGCTTGATATCAAGAGTTCTAAAATACAATCCTAAATATTCTATTAAGTTATAAAATGAGTATGTTACAAAATACTTTTACGGGCTGGAGCAAAAGAGAGGTTAGCTGGCTAGTTAGCTGTATAGTATTAACTGTTGTTGCGGCATCTATCAGCGGGAGTAGCGCATTTATACTAGTATTTTCTGTTATCAGCATTACAAACCTGATATTGGCAGCTAAAGGGAAGGTTTTTAACTATGTTTTAGGGCTTATAGCAGCAATTATGTACGCTGTAATCTCGTATCAAAATCAAGTTTATGGTCAATTACTTCTTGCGGTACTTTTTTTGTGTCCAATACAGTTTTATGGTTGGTATAACTGGACTAGACCCAAAAACACAACTAAAGAAAAACATATAAAAATTAAAAAATTAATGAGATTACAGTTTATAAGTATTTTGGCTTTTATAGCTGTGGTATCTACTATATATGGGTACTTTGTTTTACATCTATATTTTGGTCAAAATGTGGGGTTGGTCGCAGATGCTATTGTTGAAGTTACTTCAATTATAGCTTTTATACTTACAGTATTGTTATTTAAAGAGTTTTGGATACTGTGGTTGGCTGTAGATGTTTTGACAATTTCAATTTGGGTTGATGGGATTTTGGATTCAGCAATTACTATTGCAATTATTCCTGTTATTATTACCAAAATTGTAGCATTAATAAATGCTATCTATGGCTATATAACTTGGAGAAAGAATTATAATTTACAGAAACAAAGTAGTCTTTAATTATTTTTAGTTGCGGCTTTCATTTCTTTAACGAAACATTCAAGCTCGCTAAACATTTTTTCTTTATTTGAGAGATTGGTTTGAATTATTTTTACTGTTGCAGAACCTGAAATTGCACCAGCAGCACCTGCTTTGATAGCTTGTTGTACCTGCTCAGGTTTAGAGATACCAAAGCCTAAAACTGGCTTAGGCGCATTATATTCTCTAAGTTTAGACAGTACATCTTCCACTGGCATATTTGCTGCAGTTTCCGCACCTGTTACACCAACTCTCGATAGTAAATACGTATAACCACTTCCAAGTTCAGAAATTTGTTTAAGAGTAGTCTCACTAGCATCAGGTGGAGCAATAAATATCTGAGAGATACCTACTTTTTTAGCAATATCACGAAACTCTTTAGATTCATGGGCTGGCACATCAGCTATAAGTATAGAATCAACCCCAGCAGCTAAACATTTTTGATAAAAATTCTCTATACCATTTGCATAGACTAAATTTGCATAAAGCAATAAGCCAATGGGGATATGAGAGTGTTTTACTCTTATTTTTGTGAGTATATCAAAACAATCTCTAGGAGTTACGCCACTCTCTAGAGCACGAATATTTGCTTCTTGAATTGTTGGTCCATCTGCTAATGGATCTGAAAAAGGTATGCCTAGTTCAAGAGCATCAGCACCTGAGCTAACTAGAGTGTCAATAATCTCAAGAGATAATTCTTTATTAGGGTCACCAAGTGTTACAAAAGGTATAAAAGCACCTTCATTTTTTTTCTCTAAACTTGCAAAAAGGGTTGTGTATCTATCCATTACTAAATCTCTCCCTTTTCCTTTAAAATGTCATGTACTGTAAAAATATCTTTATCACCACGCCCAGATAAATTAACAACCAAAAGTTGCTCTTTATCAGGATTGTCGTAAGCAAGCTTAAGAGCATATGCTAAGGCATGAGATGATTCTAGAGCGGGGATAATTCCTTCTTTTTTGCATAACAATTTAAAAGAATCTAACGCCTCATCATCAGTGACTGAAGCATACTCAGCACGTCCTATTGCTAGTAAATGAGCATGTTGTGGGCCTACAGATGGAAAATCTAGTCCGGCTGATACAGAGTATGATTCTTCAATCTGACCATCAGTATTTTGCATCAATGGTGCTTTCATGCCAAAAAATATACCAGTTTTACCATGCTTGAGAGGCGCTCCATGTTCACCAGTTTCGATACCTTTACCAGCAGGTTCTACACCTATCAGTTTTACACTGGTTTCATCAATAAAATCAGCAAACATTCCAATAGCATTTGAACCACCACCAACACAGGCAATCACAGCATCAGGTAATCTACCTTCCTTGGCAAGGATCTGTTGCTTGGTTTCTTCACCAATCATTCTTTGAAACTCTCTAACAATTGTCGGAAAAGGGTGAGGTCCTGCAGCAGTACCTAATAAATAGTGAGCTTTATTATAGTTTGCAGACCAGTCTCTTAGTGCTTCGTTACAAGCATCTTTAAGTGTTGCTGAACCACTATGTACAGGTATGACTTCAGCACCCATTAACTTCATTCTAAAGACATTGGGACTTTGACGTTCCACATCTTTAGCACCCATATATACTCTGCATTTTAGATCAAGTAGTGCGCAAGCCAAAGCAGTAGCAACACCATGTTGCCCAGCTCCTGTTTCTGCAATTATCTCATTTTTACCCATTCTCTTGGCAAGTAGAGCCTGACCAAGTACTTGGTTAGTTTTGTGAGCACCACCGTGTAGTAGATCTTCACGTTTTAGATATAATTTAGTTTTTGTGTTTTTGACTATATTTCTAGTTTTTGTCAGAGCTGTGGGCCTGCCCGCATACTCTTTTAAAAGCTCTCTAAACTCCTGTTTAAAAACCTCATCAGCTTGTGCTTTTATAAATTCTTGCTCTAGTTGATCAAGAGCGGGTACAAGTATTTGTGGTACAAATTGACCTCCATACTCACCAAAATAAGCATTTAGTTTTGACATTTAAATACTATGATTGAATTTTAATGCTTTATATTATCGCTAATATTTCTTACAAAGGCTAGCATTGTGACTTCAAAAACTTAATCAGTTCTTGTCATAACAAAATTGTATGTATAATAGTTTTACTTAATGGTAAATATTGCCTAAATATGAAAATTAATAAGTTACTAGTGTCTGGTGGGACTCATGGAAATGAATATACTGGAATATATATAGTCAAGCGTATGGAGAAATACCCTCCTAAAACCAAGTCTTTAGATGTTATACCATTATTGGCAAATCCAGAAGCTTTTGAGATAAGTAAGAGATATAAAGATCAAGATCTAAACCGTTGTTTTTCAGAGGAAGACTTAAAAAAGATCTCGTTGAATAGTTATGAGATGCAAAGAGCTCGAGAAATTAATCAAATGTATGGCTCAGAATCTAATTCTCCAGTTGATTTTTTAGTCGATCTGCATACAACAACTTCAAATCTTGGCAAAACTATTATTACTGACGGTAAAAGTCAATTTGTTAATAACCTATGCTCTTATTTAGTTGAGCAAATAGATGATCTTAGAGTAATTAAACACGGGAGTATTACAAGTGTGGCAATGAATAATATCGCTCCTATGTCTTTAACTATAGAAATAGGCTCTGTTAATACGAGTATTTATGATCCCAATGCAATTGAGGTAACTACAGAGATTGTTAATGGAATAATAAAGTTTATTGAATTATCAAATAATGGTAATGCTCCTGAAGTCAAGCAGTGTAAGGCGTACGAGCCATTTAAGACTATTCAATACCCGCGAGATAGTGAGGGTAATATCAACGTAGTAATTCATAAAGCTCTTCATGGTAAAGATTTTCAGATTATTAGTAGTGGTAGCCCTATTTTTGAGTTAATAGATGGAGGAGATAGATTGCTAGATATTGAAGGAGAATGGTACCCTATATTTATAAATGAGTCTGCGTACTATGAGAAAGATATTGCTTTTTACCTTGCCAAAGAAGTAGATTTGTATAGTGATAGTTAAGATGTGTTAGAGCTTATAAATATTGGAGAATTTTTTCTCTAAATAACTAATATAGTATTTAGCGTTTAGACACTCTCCACACATGTTGTATATTATTTCATCTGCGGGCTTTAGACTACCAAATCGGTGTATGTGCTTACTTAAGAAGTTTAATATAAGCTCTAGCTTATTTTCTCTAATTGCACTATTTACATCAAAATCTTTATTCATATAGTAAAAAATCTGTGAAGCATACGCACTGCCAAGAGCATAAGTTGGGAAATAGCCAAACAATCCAGCAGACCAGTGAACATCCTGTAGTATCCCATCAGAGAAATTATTTGGAATTATGCTTAAGTATTTTTAATATTTATCATTCCATAGTTTTGGTAATTCTCTAACATCGAGATTTTTTTCAAAGATTTCTTATCTATTTCAAAGGCACTATGATGATTTTTTATAGTATCTGTGAAATTCACCATATATCGGCTTGTTAATCTCTTTGATATTCTAGTCCTTGTAAGTTAATCACAAGAAGGAGAACTGAGATGGCAGTGAATGATGAAATACCTAAGTCAAGACTAATGTTACGTTATAAAACAGAAGTTGAAGGTGAATTGAAAGATAAGGAGCTACCTTTTCGAATGATGGTAGTAGGAGATTTATCTCAAGGGTTATCAAAAGATAGACAAGTGGACTTTGAAGAAAGGAAAGTGCGCCATTTAGATGGAACATTAGATTCTATGATGAAAGATATGGATATGGAACTTAATATCTCAGTTCCAAACCATATAAATCCATCTAAGTCGCCAAATTTAGATGTTAAGTTGAAAATTGATTCGATGAAAACTTTTCAGCCGGGAGTTATAGCAGAAACTGTTCCTCAACTTAAATCTTTAATTAAATTAAGAGATATGGTTCAAGAGTTTGAATCAACTGTTGATAATAATAAGGGTTTTAGGAATCTTATAAAAGAAATACTGAGAGACCAAGACTCACTAGAAAAAATAAAACAAGAACTTCCTGCATTGGAATCATTCAAAATGCTTAAAGAAGATGTTGTGGAAGCAGAAGTTGTTTCAAGTGAAGAAGGAGAAAAATAATGTCTGAAGTTATAACAGAAGTAAAAGAAGAGATTAGTTTAGCAAAATTATTTTCTAGCTTAAGTCTTGAAACAACTGAAAATGCTTTACAAAAGGTTCAGTATGATTTTGTGACGGATGCTAGTAATCAAAATGATATGGCGTCTGATGATGTATTGAGATTAGCTGCAGGATTATCTGCTATTTTTGCAAATGCAAATACTGAAGATATGAATCTGTATAATAAGAATTTAACTAGAAATGTTATAGATCGTATAGATAGTATTATTCAAGAGCAGGTAAATGAGATTATTCATAATCAAAAATTTAAAGAACTTGAAAAGCAGTGGCTATCTGTGAATGAAATATATCAAGATAAGCCTAATGGATCTCCAATAAAAATTTCGGTATTAGATGTATCAAAAGAAGAGCTTTTAGATGATTTTGAAACCAATGCTGTTGATATATCATCTAGTGATATGTTTAAAAAAATATATGTTTCTGAATATGATCAATATGGTGGTGAACCATATGGAACAATGATTGGTTTGTATGATTTTGAAAATACCCAAGAAGATATTAATTGGCTATCAATAATGGGAAAAATAGCTACAGCATCTCATGCTCCATTTATTGGAGCTATTAGCCCTAAGTTTTTTGGTTGTGAAACAGCCCAGGACTTAGCTGATATTAAAAATTTAGAGGCATTAATGGCACATCCTAAATATGGTAAATGGAATAAGTTCCGTAAAACAGAGCAGGCAGCATATATTGGTTTGACAGTGCCACAATTTTTATTGAGAGCTCCGTACGATCCGGATAATAATCCGACTACAGGTAAATTTATTAAAAATTTTAAAGAAAAAATAGTTGATCATCTTTCTAATAGCGAGTATGTATGGGGTAATTCATCGATATTATTTGCAAAAAACCTAATGAGATCATTTGATATTACGGGTTGGTGTCAAAGTATTAGGGGGCCAAGATCTGGTGGTACTGTAGAGGGGCTTCCTTCACATACTTTTAATGTGAGAGGCTATGAGGAATTAAAGGTTCCAACAGAATTTGTTATACCTGATTATCGTGAATTAGAGTTTTCTAATGCAGGGTTTATGCCTTTTGTATACAAAAAAGGAACTTCAGAAGGTTGTTTTTTTGCGGCAAATTCACTTAAGTTTGTTGAAGAGTTTAAAGACCCTAAGGACAGTGAAAACTCACAGCTAATAGCAAATATATCATATACATACTCAATTACAAGAATTGCACACTATGTGAAAATGATAATGCGTGATCGTATTGGTTCTTCAGCAACGAAGGAAACTATTACAGATACTCTATCAGAATGGATCAATGGTTTTGTTACTACAATACCTAATCCGACTGACTTAACAAAAAGCTATTTTCCTTTTAAGGCAGCAAATATATCTGTTAACCCAATTGAAGGGAAAATAGGCTGGTATAGTACGAGTATCTCAATTCTTCCACACCTCCAGTTTGAAGGTATGGATGTTGAGTTAAGCGTTGATGCAAGGCTTAATTCATAAAAATAAAAACGTTAGTCATATAAAAATATTATAGGAGAAAAAATATGCCGTTTGTAGTACAAGATTCTCAATTACTTGAGTATAGATCAGAATTTCATCCTCATCATAATATGGTGGCATACTGTCCAGAAGCAGATTCTGTTTTTGTTCAATTAAGCTTTAAAAGTGAGGCAGCACCAGTAGACTGTGATGCAGCTTGTCCTTATTATGATGTAGGTACTCAAAAACCAGGTTCAGCACCTGTTAATTTTAAGCTTGTTGGAGCTGTATTAGATGCGAACAGTCAAACAGTTCAGTTTGATGTTGTAACAACGAAAGAAGTTGCTGGTAAGTTAGCTATTGCTGTTACAAAGTTACTTAAGGATGGTGCAAAAGCTCAAATCACTGTTAAAGTTGAAGCAATGAATGAAAAGCAGACTGTTGATCAAACTGAAGATGGAGCAATAGTGCAGTATATGGAGGCTGATGGCTTAGAGTTTACTATGGATGAGTCAGTTACAAGAGAATTCAAAGATCAGCTAACAGTACAAGCAGCTGATGAATTTACTCGCTCTAGTCATAATAATAAAACTCACTTAACTGATACTATTTCGCTTTGGGGTAAGTGGTTGAATGAAACACCAGTTAAAACTTGGAGCGGCAGAAGTTCTCAGAAATGTGTAGTTGGGCCTGATACTAAGAGCTAGGATGATATATGAGTAAGTCAAGAGAAGATTTAAAAAAGCTATTTGATTTTTCAGATGGTTGGAATGTTTGTAAACGCTCTAACTTTGAGATTTTAAATGAAAGTACGGAGTATGTTGATGAAAATAACTTTCAGGAAGTTATAAGGTGTATAACAGAATACATTGAAGAAGAGAAGGTTTTAGATATTCAGCTTATCTGTATTTACTTCCAAGCTTACTCAAATATAAATAGATCAGCTGATGATTTTGTAACTATTTTTGAAGTTTTAGAAAAAATTATTAATAGTTATGATCAGCTTTCTCCGTTAAATAAAAAAGACACCATTATTTTAAAAAGTATTTTAGCTCTGCTAAATAGTTCTAATGATGTGATTAACTATTATTATCCAGATTTTTTAGATACTCAAGCAGAGCAAATTATAAACTCTTTAAGTCAAATACAAGATTATTTAACCAACAATATTCGAGACCTTGATTTGATTAATTTTAATAAAGTAAGAAGCGAACTCGTAGCCACTATTTCAAAATTTATTATAAAAAGTGAGAGTAGCGAAGAAGAGGCCAAACAAGAGAGCCATACTGAAGAGCTTAAAGATAAAGAAATTAGTAAACAAGATGAGTCTTTCAAAAATTTTAACTTGGAAAGTACTAGTAGTTTTTATTGGCAAAACTTAATGTTGAAATTGGCAAGATTTGATAAATTAATTAATTTATCTGATGAATCGTCTAAATTTGAGTTAGCATTGCTTTTCGACTCCATTCAAAATGAGATAGATAACTTTAATCCTATTAAATATTTTCCTAATGAGTTTGAAATTTTATTAAAATCTGTTACATCAGATACTTATACTGAAATGACAAATATTATAGGAAGTTCTAAAGGATCTCCTTTATGGGATTTTATGCTACAAAAAGTCGAAACAAATATTAGCATTAGACCGGAAAGTGAGGCGCTACAACTTGGGACTGTTGATGTGGTTGATAGTTCAGCAAATAATGGTTATAGTGAAGAAGAAGACTTTTTAGGTCGTGAAGAGCAAAACCATAATGATTGGATAGACTAGGATAATTGGGTACATAACGTAAGGAGTTTAAGTATGCAACAAGTAAATTGGTATCTAGGACAATCTGTTTTACCTGAACACTTTACATTATCTCAGCATTTATCAAATCAGCGTAATATTAAATTATGTGAAGTTAATTCAGTAACGAACTTTTACGGCCTGGCAGAGCTTAAGATAGATGAAAACTTATTTAACAAAAATATTTTACGAATAGAGTCCTTACTATATATAACATTAACATCAGAAAATATTTTTTATCAACGAAATTCATCTCAGAATAGATTAGAGCTTAATTTAAATAATATAGAAGAAAGTAAGGTAGATATTATCTTAAATGTGGGTAAAGAGCCGTTGACCATTGATATAGAAAGAAATAATACTAAGATTAGAACTAAACTACCAAATCTTTCTTTATTGGTAAATCCAGAGCAAGAAGAAGATGGAATTAGAAGCTTTAAAATACTCAGTTTGGACAAGAAAGAAGATGGTAGGTGGATGTTGAGTGACTTTTTACCCCCTCTTTTGACAACAGATGTTTATAGTTTCTGTATTATAAGTAATATGCTAAGTAGTTTAATACAAACTATATGTTCGTATGGATTAAATGAGAAAGCCAGAAATTCTACATTATCTGAAGCAAAATCAGTTTTGCTCAATAATATAGTATTCGAGTGTAACAAGTTACAATATTCTTTTTGGCAGTTAAAAACTACAAAATGTCACCCAATAGATATTTTTTATCTTGTGCAGAATATATATCTTTATTTGTTACAATATCAAGACATTGTAGACTTGGACTCTGATTTAATTTATGATCATGAAAGAGTTTTTAAAAGTTTTCAAAATTTAACGAATACTATTTTAGATAGAATTGTTCATACTAAAGCGGTAGATTACATAGTTTTGAAAAATATTAATGGATATCTTTCAACAGGTGTTATTGAATTCGGGGTTTTAAATCGTAAGAAGCATTATATAGTCATACGTAAGCCTACTGAAAATTATAGCTACTTAGCATCAAACATAAAGCTAACCTCTCCAGGAAGGATTGAGTATGTTAATAAGTATGCAATGACAGGATTAAAGCTTAATAAGCTTGACTTTAATCCTCTACCATCATCAGGTATTGATAAATATTGTGATGTGTATGAGATACTACCTTCAAGAGAGTGGGACTATATTCTTAATGAGCAAGCAATTTGTGTATTAAATAATAACAATCTTAGCGAGCTTAAGTTCATTTACTATTATGTTTAGCTTTACAGGGAATGTTTTATGTTAAGGTCGTTATTAGATAAAGTGTCTATAGATAGGCTTAAAAAGATAGATCTTACGGTATTACTTAAATTTTTTTATAATAATGGTTATAGTCCAGAAGATATTATTTTTGAAAGCTGTTTAAGTATGAGCCAGTCTGGCAAACTGATTGAAGATATTACTTTTGAGGGACAAAAACTTAAGTTAGTTCTTAATATGGGGTTATTATCGGCAAATTCGACTATTCCTTACCGTATTTTGGATTTTTTTTCAGTACATAACGACTCTATTTCATTTTGTGTATTAAATGCTCTAGCAAGTAGATTGTTGAAAAGTCAAATTAATATGCTTTTAGCTGAGCACAGTGCTGATTTTAAGCATATATACTTTGGTGGAGATATTTTATTTTCTAGAAATGATAATTTTTTCCACTCGATAGCATCGTTTAATAACATCTTTGAAAATATTTTATCTAATTATAATCTTAGGGTTCGGTCGTATTGGCTCCCGCAACTTATTAAGAAAAATAGTTTGCTGAACCATAAAACAAGCCTAGATAACTTTCACTTAGGCAATAGTATACTATCTCATAAACTTCACTTTGAGATTGTAATTCAATCCGAAACACTGTTATCAGTAAAAGAAGAGAAAGAGGTTGGAAATCTCATAGAAACCACTATATTTAGTAGTTTCTTTGATGTCATTAGGAAGTATATATCAATTACTGTTTGGCTTAAGGTTCATCCTGTTGAAAAGATATTCTTACCATTTAACCTATCTAATAATGATACAAAACTTATGGAATATAAAATAAAAATTTATGAAAGGTTTGACTATGAAACATGGCTTGGAAAAACTACAATCTAAAGATCAGCTTTATGGGCTTTTAGAGTCAGCAAAACAGAGTGAAAGTGATATTTTAGAATCAAGTGATCTAAAGGTGATAATAGACGCTGTAGAAAATGCTGTGGGGAAGGCAACGCAGAGTACTAAAGATTTTTTATTACAACGTAGGTTTAATTTATTCTATAGCTATTATCCATACTTTTTCCAACATATTCCAAATCACTTAATCGTTGAAGTTTTAGCTGAGCAAACTGATAAGTTTATTGATTTAGAATTAGCTGAAGAGTTTATTTTAAGTGTAAGTGATAAGAAATTTAGATTTCAGGCTGCAATACCTTTTACATTTCAACCTTTTCAAGTATCAAATTGTTACTTAATGGATAACAAGCTTTCAATTGAGATTGATGGGATAAGACCATTTAGTTTACAAAATAGAGATCGGTTATTATTAAGTATAAATCCATTAGCTTTAAAAAATTATCAAATATATCATATGATTAGAGCTTTAAAAAACAATAAATCTGCTAAGATAACACTTTTTTCTTATCAAATAGAAAAGCCTCTCGAGATTGATATAAAGATAAGTTTTGAATTAGATTTAACTTTAAATAATACTCAAGAAATAATATTGAAATCTATTAGCCAAGCCGTATTTAGTAGTTTTTATATTGAGTTTGAAAGTATCCAAGAAGATATTCTATTTCATAAAATGCTTGTAGAGATAGATATTTTGAACTTAAAAAACATACCCAAAGTTTTACCACAAAATAGTTTTCGGACGAACTTATTACCAGTTTTTAATTTGTTTGATGGTCATGCTATGAAAATAGATTATGATTATACAAAAGAAAGTTTTGCTATTAAGCATTCAGAATCTCTCAAAGATTATGTGCCAACCAAACTCTATAGGATTGAATATAATAAAGAACAGGCGTGTCATGAAAATCTTAACTTTGTCTCATCAAAAAGCTATTGTTTAAACTTTGACTCTTCAGGGCATATGAGGATATCTTTTTTAGATCCGTCTGTTTCGGATTTATCTATGTCTAATGAAGTTACGATAAATGCTCAATGGACACAAATAAGCTCAGTTGATATTAATAAAAAGAGCTATACATTTCTACCTCTTAGTCGGAGTATAGGAAATCTTAACTTTAAAATTATTAATAGTTATAGTTTTAAAAGAAATCAGCTACTTGAAAGAGCAGAAAATATTCTAAAAGTGATTAAGATAATAAATGCTACGAGATTGAGTGTAGAACTTTTCAAAGTATTAGTCTCCTTGATAACCAATAACGATGATGAGGTATTGAGATTTATGAATGAAAGTCTTGTAGATGTAAGATCTAATAATCAAGTAGATTATACTATCTATATTAATAGTGATCTCCAATTCGCAGAATTTAGCTTTTATGCGGATTTAGTACAGGAGTTTTTGAGAGTTCATCTATCAAGGTTCATAGGTGCTCAGATTGATTTTAATATACAAGTAGTTTAAGGAGTTTTTATGCATCAAAATATTGTAGACATCTTTGTCACTATTAAGTCTTTTACGGAAAGTTATGGTACGGATACACAAATACAAGACATTCTGAATTTCAGAAACCAAGTAATTACAAAGACGAATAATGTTCGAGATGTGATCTATAAACAACACGGTGAAAAAGCAAGCTATTACATAGCATTTGCGATATATAGTTATTGTGATGAGATGATAAATCAATTAGGTGTATATAGTGATAATAACTCAAATATTTCTAGCTGGCACTTGCTTCAAGAAGAAGTATATCAAAGAAATGATGGTGGAGACTATTTCTTTGATATAGTCGATAGTGTTATAGAAAATCCTGTTTTTCCTAAAGAGGTTGCTCAAGTATTATATTTAATATTAGCTCTCAACTTTAAAGGTTGTTATCTTGGAAATGAATCAGAGATCGATAAATATAAAAAAAGGCTTGAAGTAATCTTACCAGAGCAAAATATTGATAATATGAAAAATATAACTTTCGATAAATCTCAAACTAAGTTTGTTGGGAGTTATAAGTCTAAGCTTAAGAAAGTTTTATTTATGGGAATTATTTTCTTTCCTATTATAGCTTATTTAGGTATATTCCTGGTCAAATAAAATGAGTAAGAATCTATTTAAAAAATTTATTTCAAATCTTAATTATTTTGAGGATTTTGAAAGGGCTTTTAATGATTGCATAAATGCTGGAGTTGATAGCTTTCATGAGAAATTTGAAGAAAGTATATTAGCTTATCTGATAGCATGTGAGCATGTGAGCTTTTTTCAACAACTTAGTGAGGCTAATTATTTTTTTGCAGCAAACTATTTTAAAGATAACGCAAAGATAAAAGAAATAGCATTACAATTGAATGTCTGTATAGATGAATATAGATATAAACAGGCAAGCCTCTTAGTAGAAAAACTCAATAAAGAAATAACTAATTCAGTATTAGATAGAGATCAAGATCAAGAAATAAAACTTTTCAGAAAAGTTCTTTATACTAAAAATGATGAAATACAAATGTCTAGTGACATTTGTAAACATTTGAAAAGTAAGGAATATTATGAGTCTTTTATTAAAGATTTAGAGCGAAAAATAACTGCTAATTTAAAGTTGATATCAACATATCAATACAATATAGAGCTTTTGGATTTAATTAGTAAATTTATAGTAAGTTTAGATTCTGATTATGTTACCAAAGAGGATCAAGAAAATTATTTATCTCTTGTGGATGAAACATTTATATTTGAATTCTCTGAAAATGTATATGATACAAATCAAAATCAAGCATTTTTAGAATTTGGTCTAGCTGAACTTAGATTTCATCCTGTTGGCCAACTATTAGAAAGTTTTAATTTAAACAATAAATTACAAATAATAGATAAGCTAAATTTAACTTTATTTTCAATAGAGGAACTAAAAGATCTGGAAGACAAGGCTCTAAACATGGAAGAATGCCAACATATTAGCTTAGCAATTAAAGCAGCTGCTTTGCATAAGGAATATCAAGAAATATGTAAGAATCTTATAGAAATTCAGCAGCTAGCTCCTTTTAAAAAGTTATTGTTTAAACTTGCAGAGCTAAAATCAAAAAGTACAAAAACAAAGCAGCACAAGTTCTGGCAAGTTATAGTTCTTAAGTTTGAGAATAATTTAGTTATTGATCAAAGGCTAGAAATTGACCCCTCTAGTTTTGATAAATCTTTGAAAGAGTATAGGAGACTGTTAAAGCAAAAATTACAAGTAGAGAGTTTAAAAACTTATTATGCTTTGGCATGCAAAAGTTTTAATCAAAGTGAAAAAAATCAGCATAATAACAATCTTTATTGGGCTAAAAGTAATTGGTTATCTACTTGTAATACTAAAGAACAATATAGTTATTTAAATAACACTACAGCAAATATTATAAGACTTAACGATAATCAAGATAAAGAGTATTCAGAATTTTATTTAAAGTTTATTTACATATATAGTAATATCTCTATGTTTAATAATAGTTCCTTTAAATGTTTTGAGAATATTAATCTTTCAGAATATGTGGAAAATATTACTGCAATCGAAACTACAAGTAAGGCAAATAAAAAGCTTGCCTATAAAACAATATACCAGAGACTTCTTAGACAAGACCCTAGTAAATTCTATCAAGATGCTTATAGTGGGTTTATTGAATTATGTGTTATTTATTTAGAAGCATTTATAGAATTTGATCTTGATTCAATAGTGCATGATATTGAAGATGTTTTTTATCAAATAAGAAAAAAATATTTAATGAGTGATCAAGATGAATTATGCAGTAAACTTTTAACTAATTTAGAAATACTGTATCGTGAAAGTGTTAAAGTAAAGCTTTGGCAAAAAGCAAGTGATATGATGAAGATGGATGATGAGCTAATAGAGGATCTTAAAAGTGATTTTAGTGATTCAGATGGTGTTATTCCACAGGCAGTTTTCTCTGTAAAATCTAAGCTAAATAAATTTTTAGTTATTGATTCTAATACTCACTATATTGAGGAGCTTAATAAAGTTTGCGAAAAAGCTAATCCATTGTTGGGCGGAGATCAAAAACTATCTAAAATGATTAGTATGCTAAATGGTATTCAAACAAAGCTAGATAAACGAGTATCGGTGCCAAAATTACTAGAATTAATAGATAAATTATAGTTTGGAGATATATGGGCTTACATGATCTAATAACAAAGCTTGATGCAGATCGTAGGGTACTACAAAGTATACCTAATCTGAAAATACTTTTTCCATTAGGGAGTGCTCAAAGGAGTACTTTTTTGGCGAAGGTTGATAATGTTTTAAAGGATAGTGAAAAAACTTCTCCTGAGTATATGGAGTTGAGAGCATTAGTAGAGAAAAATCAAAATAAGATTAATAAAGCAGTAGAAACTCAAAGAACAAGATTAAAAGGATTACAAGAGTTAATAAAACATGATAATCCTACAAATTTATTGATAAAGATAGATAGAGCTAAAGAATTAATTGGTGAAAGTAAACTTAATTTTTTTGTTAAGAAAAAACTTATGAAAAAGCTATCATTTTCAGAAGAAAAGTATAAGAAATATTTAACTATTGTAAATCAAGCGCAAGAGTTAAATAATGTAGATGCTAGTGGCACTGCTCTTGAACGTAGTGCAGATGATATTCAGTATCTTGCATATTATGAATCATTAATAGAAGGTTCAGATAGCTTTTCAATAATGCCAGAGCTATTAATCAAAAAATATATTAATAAAGGAAATAAGCTATGAGTAATTTGGTTGTAAGTAATGCTCTTATAAAGTGTTCTTTTGGTACGGCACCAACACCTTTGACAGCTTTACCTAAAGGTCCTTTTGTAAAAGGGCAGTCTCAGCTTAGTGCTACAGTAAATGATCATATACCAGTAGCTAACATTAAGCCTTTTGGATCTTGTCAGAGTCCATCTAATCCACTTGGTATGGGGAAACCAATTGTTCCAACCCCATGTCCATGTATGCCTGTAACTGTTGCCCCATGGTCCCCTCCTGCGATGAAAACTAAGATTAATAGTCAGCCGGCTTTGTTAAAAAAAGCAAAATGTATGTGTATTTGGGGGGGGCAGATTAGTATTGTGATGCCTGGTCAAGTAATTACAACAGCTAAGTAATCTAAAAAATGTTTAAGAATTATTTTCATAAGAGGTATTAATTTTACTAGAGTAAGTCTAGCATCTTAATTAAGAATTTACACTGTTAATTGGATAGATCATAACAATTAGAATAGTCATTTCATATAGCTCCAAGAATTGCCTTCTCGTTTTATTTGAGAAAGTCCTTTTACTAAGGCAGGAATATTGAAACTAGGATGATCACTTCATTTAATATTTTTGTCATGACAGTAAAAATAGTACGTTTAATATCTGCAAGTCTACGAGATCCTTCAGGTGGTTTATCTTTAATCTACTCAAGCTTCATCAATATTATTCCAATAAAAATAAAAAGCTTAATCAATTCAGCAAGTTATGCAAGAAGTCTAATATTGCCAAAATCAGCTATCTTTAAATACAATTTATACAGCTATAGCATAAAATGATCCCAAACTGTCATCTTACCAGCATGAATATACTGACTCTTTTTTAATCATATTCCAAGCAAAAACAGAAATCCTAGAATATCTCCGCATTTATTTATAGCGCTATACAAATATATTCAATGATCTTTATATTTTTAGTGTATGTCTCACCCATCTTCTAACTAATATGGTTGCCATCTAATCCACTCGGTATGAGGAGCCAATTATTTCAACCCCATGTCCATGTATGCCTGTAACTGTTGCCCCATGGTCCTCTCCTGCGATGAAAACTAAGATTAATAGTTAATCGGCTTTGTTGAAAAAGCAAAATGTATGTGTATTTGGGGAGGGCAAATTAGTATTGTGATGCCTGGTCAAGTAATTACAACAGCCAAGTAATCTAAAAAATGTTTAAGAGTTATTTTCATAAGAGGTGTTAATTTTCACATATATAGTTCTAATTATGCTATTGATATACTACGTTTAAATTAATGATTTAAAAAAAGGGTTTAGAATTATGTCTGTGGATTTTGATAGATCGAACTATTTTTATATAGTAGATAATAACGAAAAGTGTTTTTACTTAAATTACTCAACAGTATTAGATTTTTTAAAAAGTGATAGAGATATTGAGAAGCTTTTTGATAATAAGACTAGAGAAAGTAGCTACTCTTGCGATCCCAATTTTTTATTCGGTAATGGAAAGCTAAGTGATCAAGTTTTTAATGATGAAAATTTTATTTTTTTATTTCCTAACTTATCTAAGCATATTCCTAAAGAAGATTCCATTTATGTATATGAAAGTGTGCTAACAATTTCAGAATTAATTATGCTTAATGAGGATAAAAAGAAGAAGGTCATAGATCATTTAATCTCAAGATTGAAAAAAGGGAAACAAAATATTAAGTGTGGAGTAACTATTTTGAGGATTAAATTTTTTGAAGATCTTTTAAAGATGGAAGAGTTTAACCTAACTAGTTTATGTATGCTGATGGACGAGTATCCAAGCGTAATTAAAGAATTTATGTATGGTCAATACTCAATAAAGATATAAGTAATCTTATTAGACGTAAGGGGTATAAGATATGAAAAAAGTTATGATAATTTCACTCGGTGATAAAGGTAAATCTCATTTATCATGGGATGCTGGGCATGAGGCAAGCCTATGTGCTAGTTTTAATGATGATGTGATCGAACTATATAAACTTCAACTAAATAAGGATACTTATTTCTCATTAACTTATTCATCCGTGACCGTAAATAAAAAAGATACCCTTCAAGATAGTTATAACGCATTCAAAAGTACTAAGTCTTTTAATCTGGGTTGGAAGAAAATTTGTACAGCCTATATGGATAGTTCTAAATACAATGAATTCAACGACCTTATCATAAAGCGTAAATTTATTGAAATTCTAAACTTATTTAAAAAAATAATCAATAAAAGTGCACTAGAAACTATTGATGAAAGTGTTTATGTGTTTCTTAGTCCAACTAATACTACTCCACCATTATCTGTCTTGGAGCAAAACAATCCGTGTAGGAAACCACTTAAACAAGAATGCTTTAATATATTTGCTTTAGCTTTTTATTTAAGCATCTTAGAGTATTGCGCCGATAGAAAGTTCGTCATTGGTACTTGTGCAGGCCTTCATGCTCTAGCATATTTTCACTCTATAGATATCTATGGTTTAAAGGACGAAGCTACTAAGAAAAATATTTTTAAGCCAATTAGTGGGTTTAATTTTACGGATGGTAGTAAAAATAACTATAATGATCCTATGTTCGGACAACATCAATTAGCGTACAACCATTCAAGTGTACCAGCTATTAAAGTGAACCTAAAGAAAGAAGCATCCGAAGTCAATGACATTTTCTCTGATGACCTTTCAGAATTAAGTGAGGGAGAGCAACATTCTACTTTCAATAATAAATACTTTGTAACAGAGCAATTTCCATCAATTACTTTTCGTGAGCATATAGGGATGAGACTTAGTGATTCTTACTTTTCTTTTGATAAACAGCTTATTCCTATTGGTGAAATGCATGGTAGCTGGTTTAGTGGATATCAAGATCATCCTCATCATAACTTTAACCTATCAAAACAAATGCCTGACTTATTGGATGAGCGTTTTGGATTACATGAAAATAAACTACTTTACCAAAATAATAAATTGATAAGTAAGAAAATAAGGAAGAAATTTTATGAAAGAACAAGAACTACTAGAAACGAAGAATCATTATTAAATCAAAGTTCTTTTAACTATGATACTGTCGATGTTGTCACTAAAAAATTACCAAACTTGTATTATTGCCGAAAAATCGAGTTTGATAAAAGTAAAGGCCGCTATGTTCGAAAAGGTTTAGATAGCAAGTATAGAGATAGTTTATATCGATCTATGTATCGTAATCGAAAACTAAAACTAAAACCATCCGATAAGTGATCTATGTAGAGAGTTGTATGTAATGGTGAATACTTTACACCATAAATTATAAGAAACTATTATAACAAAGTAAGAAGTGTGTACTATGATTTTATTTGAACAAATTGATGAATATAATAATTTTCTAGGAGATAATCTTAAAGATGATCTTCTATTGACGAGGCTTAATTTATGGGCGTATTTGCAACGTACTATATTTGCCTATCGTAATAAAGAACTTATAGATTTTCCACAAGCAATTCTTAACCTTCGAAATGAGGATATAGCTGCAAACGCTGGTACAAATCTCATATTAGAGTTAGTAATAGAGGATTTTAACAAAACGGCTATACCTTATGCTGCCGATGCTATGTTGTATATAGGTGAGTCCCACTTTTTCAAAGCTTATAAGGCGCATGTATTTTACGGCATGAGACTGGTAGAAGTTGTTAAGTTTCGACTTCCTAATCGACCAGATCTTCGAAATCAAACTAATAACTATCCCTTTAAGCCCGTTGTCCCAACTATCCGATTAAAAAATCAAAAAAACAATATTACCTATTCAAATGATGGTCAATTTCAAAAATTATATGACTCTTTGATGAAAAGTAATATGCCAGATATCTATTTTTTTAAAAATAAAATACCAGTAAGGACAGACAAATATGGATCAGAATTTGGATATATAAGCGTTATGCTAAAAGACGGAAATACATATTTAAAACCTATTCATATCTCTAATATTATAAACAAATGTAGAGTTCTGTTGATCCACGATGGTAATTGTAATGATAAAGAAACTTTGTTGTCCATTAGAGCTTACATAATACGTAAATCAAAAATAGACAGCTCTGTAGGGATTGTATCCGCTAATGATTACGATTATATTATGCAACATCATAATCTTCCTAATACAACTATTACTTCGTTAAGTTTGATAGGACACTGTACTTCCGGATCTGATCTTTTGTGGGAAAGTGAAAAGATAGTGGCTTTTATGAAAAAATTTTCAACTAAGCGAGTACACTTTATCGGTTGTCATACCAGTAATATGGATTTGACATATTCTGATGATACGCTCATGAAATTATTTCATTTGATGCAACCTATGATGGGAACAGATAAGGTTAGACAATTGATCCCCACGATACAAGACAACTTTAAAAAAAATGTAAATTCTGAAGATATATCCTTAGTATCTGCTAAGGGAGATAAACAGTGGATTAATGTAAAAACTAACAGAGAAAAAGTTAGACTAAAGTATAGTACAGAAGAAACAGCCAAATTAGATGATATTAATAAAAATTCAATAAAAACACTTTTTTCTAAAATTAAATCAGCAGATTTTACTAATGTAGATTTTAAAAAAAGTTTAGTTAAACATATTTATAAGATGAAATCGAATCCCAAAGAATTATTTACAAATACTATATGTGCGAGTGAGAGGTTGGTACTCGAAATGTTAAAAAACAATATTAAAGGTTCTGTTAAAGGGTACACTGAACAATGTAATGTGAATTTATCTACTGGGAAAGCGATAAATACAAAACACTTTTTGTTTAAGGACTATGATAAATTTGATAAACAAAATGAATTGGGAAAACAGAAAAAGCAACAATTTATACAAGGTTTCTATAAAGGATACTATGATTTTGAAAACAATTTTAATCCCGCGAAATCAACGAGTAGGGCTAGCACCTATGTAGTCGGTGAGGATAACATTTCTGCTTATTCTGAACAACCGTTCGAATTCAGCAGCTTTCCAATGTGTCCTACTTGTGGTGAATTTATGGAAGAAAGAGATCATGAGTGCGAAGTGTTCTAACTTTTACCAACTATTATCGGCGAATGCTCAAAGCTATTGAAATCAATGCTCGGTTTTTAGCTCTTTCGTACTAATTTTCACTAACATCTACTAAAACATTCTATATTTATTAGATAATAAAATATAAATATATTTTCTATATATGGACAAAGACAAAAAACATCTAAGCTTGCAGTCGCTTTTAGATAGATTTAAGTCTAATATTAATGATTTACCAGATAGTAAGTAAATTATCAAATTAACGATGTTATGTTATCTAATTTTTGCTTGTATATTTTAAAAATCATCTAGCTTATTAAAATATCAAAGATTAATGCAGAAGAAACAATATAAATGTTGGTTTTAATAGTTTTGAGTGTTTGCTGAGGATAGCTGCCATCTAATCCACTTGGTATGGGGAGCCAATTATTTCAACCCCATGTCCATGTATGCCTGTAACTGTTGCCCCATGGTCCCCTCCTGCGATGAAAACTAAGATTAATAGTCAATCGGCTTTGTTGAAAAAGCAAAATGTATGTGTATTTGGGGAGGGCAAATTAGTATTGTGATGCCTGGTCAAGTAATTACAACAGCCAAGTAATCTAAAAAATGTTTAAGAGTTATTTTCATAAGAGGTGTTAATTTTCACATATATAGTTCTAATTATGCTATTGATATACTACGTTTAAATTAATGATTTAAAAAAAGGGTTTAGAATTATGTCTGTGGATTTTGATAGATCGAACTATTTTTATATAGTAGATAATAACGAAAAGTGTTTTTACTTAAATTACTCAACAGTATTAGATTTTTTAAAAAGTGATAGAGATATTGAGAAGCTTTTTGATAATAAGACTAGAGAAAGTAGCTACTCTTGCGATCCCAATTTTTTATTCGGTAATGGAAAGCTAAGTGATCAAGTTTTTAATGATGAAAATTTTATTTTTTTATTTCCTAACTTATCTAAGCATATTCCTAAAGAAGATTCCATTTATGTATATGAAAGTGTGCTAACAATTTCAGAATTAATTATGCTTAATGAGGATAAAAAGAAGAAGGTCATAGATCATTTAATCTCAAGATTGAAAAAAGGGAAACAAAATATTAAGTGTGGAGTAACTATTTTGAGGATTAAATTTTTTGAAGATCTTTTAAAGATGGAAGAGTTTAACCTAACTAGTTTATGTATGCTGATGGACGAGTATCCAAGCGTAATTAAAGAATTTATGTATGGTCAATACTCAATAAAGATATAAGTAATCTTATTAGACGTAAGGGGTATAAGATATGAAAAAAGTTATGATAATTTCACTCGGTGATAAAGGTAAATCTCATTTATCATGGGATGCTGGGCATGAGGCAAGCCTATGTGGTATTAGGGTTTTATGTTTTTTTAAAGGCTAATTAATTCTAATTATTTGACTTAGTTTTAACAGCATATTTATAACTTATGGAGTTAAGAAACAATGTTATGTAGAAAAAAGCAGAAGGGAGTATTATATGATTAATTTATATTATGATTGGTCACAAGAAGAAATAACTAAAAAGTTACAAAATAAAGTGCGAGAGGACGGTGTTTGTCATGGTTTAGCAGCATTACTCTTTCGTTATGTTAGACACTATAAAAAATTACCAAAACAAAGTCGCTGGAACGAAGTTGTTAATAAAAATCACAATTTCATCGTGAATGCACAGAATTTCCAAAAATTGGAAAAAATAAGTGATTTTTATGGAAAAGTTCAAGAAACTATAGCTTACAAAAAATACGATGAGTCTTCAAGTTATGACCAATTTATATACTTGAGTGATTATATTTGTAAAGGTAAATCTGATGATATTTATCTAGTTGGAATACCGGGTCATGTTACAGTTCTTGTAAAAATGGATAGTAAAATATATTATTTTGATCCTAA
The DNA here is from genome assembly GCF_000219045.1 of Francisella salina. NCBI lineage: Bacteria > Pseudomonadati > Pseudomonadota > Gammaproteobacteria > Thiotrichales > Francisellaceae > Francisella > Francisella salina. Next base: position 1,956,405 of record NC_015696.1, on the reverse strand, counting down.
TATAGGTCTACTGGGATGTGAATTCGAATCCACAGCGGTTAAGCGCTTACTTCTTTATGTATGGACGCAAAAGGGTTATGGTATATCAGAGCATGTTCTCAGAGCCAAACTCTGCGCTAAAAGAACTAAGCACAAGCAGAGTAATAGTGAAAAATTAGATATTTGGGATACTAGACAACTCGAGTATAATTATACAAAAACCGGAAATTTAAATGGAAACGTTCCATTAAAACCATTGGCTACAAGGCTAGAAGTTAAGCGTTTAAGTTTAGGAAATATTGACGTGACAAACTCGAAAGTTAGCGTCAATTGGCCCTTTAGCTATAAAGATGAAAGAGTTGACACCAAAAAGTTTGATAGCTTGCTGAAACTATCTATACCTGACTATTTAAAAAACATTAATAAAGGTACTTTACTTAATAAGCAACTAGAACACCAAGAGCTCCAATTAGAATTCAAAAAAAAAGAACTAAATCAATTGATGCAGAAAAAAGCTTCATGGGGGCCGCTTGGGAATGACACCATAATTAATCTACTTATGGAAAAAGGGGTCTATGATCAAAAAAATGCACAGCAGCAGATTGAGGAAATTAAAAAAGATTATGAAGAATGTACAAATTCTTTGTATATAGATGTTAACCAATACCTGACTGTCTCTAATATCATTAATAATAAAGATTTTGGTTGGCGTTTTAATTGTGAGCACTGTAATCTTATAAAGGGTAAGCGACAAGGAATAACAGTGGGCAGAGGCAGTGACGCATTTTTTAAACCTCATACGCCATGTTGTGAGGAATGTCAATTTAGAATTAATTCTCTAAAGTACGATTGAGCATATCTGAGACCCTTTTAATATCTCTTATTTTTGAGTATTTTTTCAGTTAATCTCAGTGAAGTATGTATATTAATAGTTTTAGAGAGATTCTTTCGAAAAGAATGTTATAAAAAATTGGCTACATCGCTATCTGGCTTAGCATGATATTGTTTCTTTAATAGATAGATTTCAGGAGTATTGATGGCTAGTGGGCATATCCAAAGGAGTCATTTTGTTTAAGGTTTTAGCTTTAATCATAGCTTCCTGTTTTTGGTTTTCATAATTTCTGGAATACATTGATCTACTTACTATTTTTTATATCTCGGCATTGACTAGATAATAATGAAAAGTATTTTACTTAAATCACTCAACAGTATTTTTTTAAAAAGTAATAAGGAGGAAAATTTAGAAATGAAAATTTTATTGATTTTAAATGATCTCGGTCTTATAGTGTCCAGTTCATAGCAGCAGTAAAAAAACGTGCTGATTATAGGATGATGTTTTATAGACGTCATAACAAACCAATATTGGATTGTGATATAGAAGATTTTAAGCTATGAAATAAGGATTAATTAAATGAAATTAATAGTTACTGTTAATAAAAGATAGAGACCTTTTAAAGAAGATGTTGTATATTGTTGCGAAGTATAATTATAGGTGTTTAGACAATGATTGATAGTGAATTAACTAAATTAGCTTTACTTAAGCAAATTTCTAGAGATGATTTAATAAAGCTCATCCGTACAAAAAAATATAATAATCTCTTAAATCTAGATGCTGAATCTAATAAGCTTATAGCAAACGTTAAGCTTTCTAATCTTGATGAAGATGCTTTAGTGGCAGAATTTCAATCAGATATAAAAAGAGATATATTACCTAATGTATATCCTCATATAAACCACCAGTCAATAAGATTGAAAATAACTCCTTTAAATGAAAAGCTTATACTTCAAGATGATAAGTCGGTTGAAATTAATTCTTTTTTTATTGAGGATTTGAAACTCGACTTATTAACAAGTAGTTTTTCGGGAAGTATTGATTTTACCTCACCGTATCAGACCGAATATGATGCTAAGTTGATAGATATTTTAAGCGGAGGGCTACCCTTTAATTTAGAAATATCAATAGAACAAGATTTCTTTTTAAGAGATGAAGACAGAGCTTTTATAAAAAAGAATGCTCAGCTTAGTAATGAAAACTTGAAGTTTGTTGCGTATGCAGGAAATATTGGTTTGAAAGAGTCTCGTATAGAAGATCTAAGATTTGATACTTTAAACAAGAAGGTAAATTCCCCTTTAATTAAAAATAATGTCATATATACAGTAGATTTTTTTGATCCAATGAGTTTTTTTTGGAGGCAGCATAACCCCATAGCACTTTATAGTGGTCAGTGTTATAAAGATATACTGGAGGAACAGAATAAAAATTTTGAAAAGCTAGTTAAGATTAGCTTTGATAATAGTAGCGATATTTGTCTAAAACAAAAGCTTCCCTTCATATGTATGAATTGTAGTGATCATGAAGCAGGTTTTTTTAACTACGCTAATTATATTATTAAAGAATATGGTTTATTAATAATCTACAACTATGCAACAAATGAATATTTAATAACAAGAGACTATAAAAAAAGTATTGATAGTCTATCTAATGTGGAGAAAATTTTCACTAATGATAAGTTACTTTTTCAGCAGATAAGAAATATTTATGATAAACCTTATTTGCCTGAGTATTCTATGATGAATACAGATATAAAAATTGCTGAGAAACAATTGTTGAAAGTTGATGACTTAAAAGAAAAACCAAATTCAGTAGAGTTATTTAAAAATCACAAACTTACTCAACATGAGCTTACTAATATTTTCAAGTTGAAAACTGAGAAAGCTGAAAACCATATTAAAAATAATCTGGCAGCAAGAAACACTAGCTTAGAAATAAGCTCTAAAGCTCTACCTTGTTCTTACTCTGTTTTACCTTTACAAAACCTTATCAAATTTAATAGTGATGAGTGGGAAAGTGTGTTTGGGAAAAATGATAAGCAGTTGGTTTTGCATAAGGCTTCTCTGCATTTCGAAAAATCATACTTCACAAGTAAGAATCGCCATTCTTTAGTAGAAGAGCATAAGCATAATGATAAGGTTTTTGAAAAAAATACTTTTGATTTTGAAGAACAATACATCAAAAAGTATAAATTTTTACCATTGATGTTTAGTAATTATTCGAAACTATATCTGAAAAATCCAGATATATGGCCCCAACCAGATGTATCAGATATCCCTGCAAATATTAGTTTGAGTGGTTATGTTTTTACAACAAAAGTTGATAACAAAGACTCTACTTACAATAGTGAGCTTTTTGACTATAGTGCAGATACAAGCAAAAGTATAGCAGTTAATGAAAACTATAGTAGTTCTGATGAAATTTCTAGATTAGACACAAATGCTATTTCTAGACCGAGGTATCAAGTGAAAGTTGCTTCAGATCTTTGGACTGAGTTAACTCCTGAAAGCAAGCAACTAGTTCCTGTTGATTTAGTGCTACCATCTTATGCAAATATGTTGTTTTACCTAAAATCGGATACAGAAGTTGATATTTCTATATCTTTAGAAAATGCAAAAATATCTAATATAAAAAATTATATAGCACCAAATGACATGTTTATTGAAGGCGGTAAACAGCAAAATCAAGGTATTATTTTTGAGAATAGAAAAGAGCAAACTACATTTATGCAAAATACTTATAAACCATCTGATAAATCTAATTCATTTAAAATAGTTAACAAACCAAATCAGGGTTCTCCTTCTAACTTGGAAATTAATAACACCTCGTTTTCAATAAGCGTAGATTGTAAGAAATAAATATACTGGAGTAAGTAAATGAATAAATTTTTATTAATAGTACTTGCGTTATGCATCACTCTAATCTTAATAACAGTTACTATCTTTATTTTTAAAAGAAGGTTTTTTCCAAAATTGAAAGTTAAGGAATCAATGAAGCTACATAAAGGGTTTTATAAATTGCTTTCAAAAGTAGATAAAAAAACGAAGCAATCATTTAAGACAAATGCAGAGTTTTTTATACATATAAATACATCTAACTCAAGAATAGTAGAAAGAGAAACTACTAAGATGCTTGATGTGGATCTTTATAAAATAGAAGGTGAAAATTGCACCCATTATTTAACAGATCAGTCATATATTCTTGAATTACATAAGATTGGTGGAGATCAAGTTTATCGAGAATTAGGGAAATTTTGTCATAAAGTTAGCAGTATTATAAAAAAAACGCCAACTATAGTTTACTCTTTTGAACATCTAAAAATGAATGATAATCTGTTTATCTTAGATGAAATAAAAAACTTACGTACAATAATTTCTCAGCTTACTAAAATGTATAAGCAGATGCCCAACTTTGTATTAAGTATAGCTGATATTGATAAACATCCTAGCTATAGTACATTTATGGATAATGTAGCTAAATATGATATTCCTTTACTATTGAGTCTTTCAAATCAAGTAGATATAAATGATAATTTAACAAAGAAGCGGGAACAGTATATATCATTTGCAGATGAATTTTTATTAAAAAAACATCCCCAAGACTATTTGCGTTTTAGCTACTTTATAAATAATGTCTATGATTGTTTTGATGCATTATTAAATAAACTTGATTTTATAACTGACTCAGCGGATATTAAGAATATACTTTTGTATATAACAAATACAAATCCTGTCATAAATCAGAATTTTTTCCAAAGTGCTATTAGCAATACACATAATTATGGATCTAAGCTAGTAAAAAAAATAGCAGTGTATTTAATAATTTTTATATCAATTGGCTTTGGGGCAGTATTTACGAATAATTTATTCATTTATAAAAAGGCTATTAAAAGTTTAGATAAGCAACTAGACTCGAGTGAAGATGTTTTAAATAATTTTAGAGTTTTAAATAATTTTACTAATATATCTTTATCAAATATTAAGCAAAAGCTTATTTTGGGATGGGTTTATCCAGATGTTATGTTAATACCATCTATACATAAAGATATTGTTGCTATAGAAATACAACAAAGGCTGATAAAGCTTTTAGAAAGCAACTACCGAGAAAAGGATAGTATTTATAGAACCTATCTTTTTTTACTATTAGAATCTCCAAGAGATAGTGATTTAAAAGAGCTTATATTATCAAATTTAACTATATGGAGCAAAACGTTAAATATTCCTCAAGGAATTATTAAATTTTACATTAATAGTAAAGTACCCAGTATACAAGCAAAGATAAGTAAAAAAGATATTGCTAACAGTAATACACTAATTAATTTCCGTGTTTCACATATGATAAAAACATATATTACAAACAATGGCACTATAAATTTAAGAACTATTCATTTGTTTTTAAAGAAAATATACTTTCCTGTCATTCAGCAACAAATACTTAATGAATATATGGTCAATGTTTATCCTAAGAATAAGCCATCTCTAAGTAGATATAATAAGATATATTTAGAGGAATTATATAAGATAATAAAGTCGAACCATAAAAGTCCCATAGAACTAGAGAGTCTTGAGAGTACTATTCCTTCCATAGATGATACAAAAGTAGATAATCTTTTGGATGCCTTAGACTTACTGAAAAATTTGAACAAAACACTTGATGATAAGCTGCAGAATGATCCTAACAAAAATTTATGGAGCAAAATTATTGTACAGGCTACGTATAATGACCTAATGAATCAACTATCATTATCTCAAGCAAAGTTTGTGAATTCATCTATCGCTGAGCAATCGATTGTTAATATTGGAGACAGTTCTGGCTATAAAGGTAACATATCAATGCTTTATACAAAAATAGGTATTAAGGAAATAATACTTCCTGAAATAAGTGAGTATAAAAGCATACTTAAATTACTAGAGGGATATAAGATCAATGGCACAGCATTAAGTAATTATTATAATATGGCTACAACTAGTTATATAGATGATTATAAAAAGTCATATATAAATCTTATTTCTGCATATAAGCAAAACCTTAATCCTAATGATATTGTTACATCATTGTTATTAATATCCTCACCAAACTCTCAATTTAATAATATGTTAAAAGCGTTGCTTGAGAATACATATTTTAGTAAAGGAATCATCAAAGATATTCCGCAGCTAGTTATTGTTAATTCTTATTTTAATAATGTTAATAAAATGATTGCTAATATTAATGATATTTATGAATATAATCAAATTATTAAAAATATTGCAAATACTATAGTAAATAGTAGTGATAAAAATGAAGCAATTAATGAAATAACATTGAATTTGTTCACCAACTCTAAAAATTCATATTTATATCAGGTTAATTCATTACTCAAGAAAAATAATATTGGTAAGAAAAACGCTATTATATTTACTGCTCCTTTAATGAATATAATGGAAGTTGGTAAGCCATACCTTATTGAAGAAAAGTATGCTTTATGGAAAAAAGATATTGTACCTTATATTCAGAAATATTCTCAATATTATCCTTTTAATAGAGACTCTAGCGATATCTTGACACCAGAAGAATTTAAAAAAATTTTTGGACCAAAAGGAAAGTTTTGGGGTAGTGTCAAAAGAGATATGTATGGGATATTTGAGTATAAAAAAGGTAAATGGGTAGTTAAAACTGCAGATCTTCTTGGCAAAAATACAGAGAGTATGCTTGACACTCTAAATAGTGTACAAAAACTGACTAATATTTTTTGGGATGATTCAGGAAGAGAAAAACCTCTTAAAATAATAATCCATGTTGAACCAATTTCTAATCAGAAATTATTAGATAATAGTTATATTAAAATGTCTCTTTTAAATATTGGAGATAATAAGGTTGTTGGGATAAGTTCTCAACAAAAACCAGAGACTATTGCATATAAATGGTATACGAAGCAGTCTAGTAGTGTTGGATATATTGATAGCAATGAAAGAATAAAGTCATTAGAAATTCACCCAGGTTATTGGTCTTTATTAATGCTTCTTGATCAAGCTAATCAGAAAAACAATATATATACATGGGAGCAAAATAATTTGAATATTAAATTTGAAATAAGATTTTCTAACATATTCAATACTTTTAAAAACCTAACTACTTTGGAGAACTTATAATGAAAAAAATTACTTTATCTATATTTGTAATATCACTACTTTCAGGGTGTTCAACAACTATTCCGAAAGATCAGTTTCATATAAATATAAAATCATCTAATAAATCAAACAATGGAAATAATTATTTGGTTGTTTACCAACAACCAAGTTCGATGGATCAAATGGCACATGCGACTTATGATACTCTAAGCCAACAGGTTTTAGATAGTAATTATCAAACAAAATTAGTTCATCCACAAGATGAAGTTGATACAGTTGTGTTTAAGACTCAAGATGAGCCAGGTGCTATCTATTTTATTTTGAATAATAAAAATAACTATAATACATGGAAATATTATATTCCTGCTCCAAGTGGAGGTATGTGGGACTGTTTAGTTGATGAAAATAGCTATATAAACTGTAAAGATAGTGAGAAGTAGAATGGCAGAGCAAAATTTATTTGAAGTAACTTCTGAGCATATAACCCTTGATGCTAATAAAAAGAGCTCTTTGAGTTTAAATCAAAAAGATCCTTCAGCTACATTAAAAGTGAAAAAAAATGTTATAGAGATAAAGGATAATATTGTGCTAAATTGTGATAAAAGTACGATTACTCTTCAGCCCAGTACCATCGAGCTAAAGTGTGGGGGTAGCAGTATTAAGCTTACACCAACTGGAATCACAATTAATGCTACTAAAGTTACAGTTAAAGGGACATCAATAGATCTTGGGTAGAGATAGAGACTTACTAGTATGCCTAGGATATTTTTAGTAGCAGAGAAATCTTAAGCCTAAATTGGGCAAATAATCAAAAAAAGGTTAAATATTATGAATTATTTTTTAGACTTTAGATCTGATGATTTATTGCAAATTTTATCATCTAGTAAGTTTTTTGAGTTAACGATAGATGATAAAAACGACTTATGTAGAGCAGTAAGGGAGAAAGGCATTTCTCCCAATGTTTTCATTATAAACTATGATAATAAATTTCAAACTGGAGATACAATGAGTGTGTGTCTTTTAAGCATATACCTTAAAAGTATCTCTCCAGAAAATATAGTAATTCTAGCTCCTAAGAAAGATAGTATTTGTATACTTGGAGACTACATGAATGATTGGTTTGATGTTTGTGGTGTATTGAACCCTCCTTCAGTTAAAGATTTAAGGCAGTTGTTAACCTTTTGTTTAGGTCGTAATAACTATGATATGCATTTATTTCAAACAAGAAATAAACAAGTTTTGCATATAACAGAGCTTCAAACGTTATTACATCATGGATGCAATAACTTAAATGGACTTGATCTAGGTCTAAGTCAATTTAAAAAAGTTTCACATATGTTCAAGAATATGATGAGACAAAAAAAATATAGTACATATTGTACGTGAAAGGCTATTTTTAAACAAAAAGAAAGATATTGATAATAAGCTTTTTGGAAAGGAGCCAAAGTTAATTCTACATGTTGGGAAAACAAGGAGGAGTGAGCATGGACTAGGGAACAGAGCTCTTTGGACATTATGTTTTGTGGCTCGTTACCTAAACATTAAAGTTGGATTAAAGGATGGGAATAAATGGTATAATGATGCTAGTAAAGGAAATTATCAACTTATATCCACTCGTTTAAAGCAGATTCAAGCTATGGATCATGAAGATAAATATGATATATTTCATGTAACTACACGGTCTGGGTTTGCTGAACTATTTCCTTTTTTAGGACATAGAGTTGTTTATTTTGAAGAACTATACAACAAAGAAACTGATAGAGTAGCAGATGCTTGGGGGAATCAGGAGTTTTATGATTCTTTAAATGAGTATGGGCGATTTAAAAGAGTCGTAGGTCTTCCGCCTAGTAAATCGGGTTTACAAAGAATGTATAATGGTCTTAGTAAATGCTATAATACAAATGCTAAAAATATAAATAATAAAAGTCTCGAGTTCTATAAAAAACAAGCGAAAAGGCTTGATAGGCTTCATGGAATAGAAATGGGCTTTGGTTATGGTATTAAATGGGATCAGATTGATCAAGAAATAACTATACCCAATGACTTAATGGATAGAGAATTTGCTCATACGGATTATCATAAAAAAGGTAAAAAAGACCATAAAAAAACCTCGGAACTTATTGATTTTGTTTTAAATAAAATTGATGAGTTTAAGAAGAATCGAGTAGACAAAACCCCGTTTAATTCCCTAGGAGATAGTCGAGAGTTTCTACAATTTTATTTATTATTCGATAATTTGAAAGATTTACTAAATGATGAAAATAAACTTTATTTCAGCACCAAGGCTGTATTCGAAAATAGAAGCTTAAAAAATAAGAAAAATAATTTTTTTCATTTAGCGGTTGAGTATTATCGTTTAGCTAAAAAATCTGGTAAGAGTGGCTGGTTTTTAGAGACAAAAAATCACTTTAAGTAATAACTGATTTTCATACTATATGTCAATTATACCGGATGTATGATTAGTGTTCATTTTAGTATTATAGCTATACATAATCAATGAAGTAATGATAATAGTCTAAGTTAGTAAACTTAGCTCTTATTTTTTATTAAGCTAACATGAGGATCGTATGATTATATTTTTTGTAAGTTTTTTTTGTATAAGCCTAGTTTCTTTTAACATATTACTAATATTTAAAATTATTTCTAATAAGAAAAGAAAAAGGAGGCAAGAAAGACTTAGAGCATATTTTGATCTATAGATTAACGCAATAATATTTGGGAGTTAATTGAAATAAATATGGCTAATCTCAAGGTAAACTTAAGAAAGGAATGGATAATTCATCAGCAATGATACATCTAAGGCAGCAAAATATAATTTGGTAGGAAGTAAATAAGCCCGGGGAAGAGCCCATTATTTAGCACAAAGAAATCTACTATCTTAGCTTTTTAAATAAGACTCTGTGTACTTTAATCATATTTCTTAGATCAGCAAATTTATCACATTATCTGTTAGTACTTTTAATAAATACATAAAATGGTGAAAACTTATCACTGCTGTTATAAGAAAGTTCTTTTTTATCATAAACTTTTGTAAATGCTACATGAGTATAAGTATCTATAAATGTTTGTTGATACATCTTTCCAATATCTTTGATGTAGCCAACATGGTAACTATCTTGTGAGCCTGGATAGCTAGGGTGGTGAGCTTCGATTTTTTCTTTAGCCTCTAAAGTGGTTAAATGCTTCTTGAAATTTTCCAAATCATATATATGCTAATATATCTGGCATTTGTTACTACTAGATACAAGTATTTCTTGTTTAGTTAACTTTAGAGAACTAGTTTTGTTTTATTATTTTATCTGTAGAATTCATTCTAGACTTTCCTAACTTAACATCTTAGTATAACTAAAATGTCAAATTAAGTCTGAGCTAGTACAGATAAAAATTTAGATGTGTTTAAAATAATCTATTAGTTGACTTTTTGAAATTATAAGATTGTGTGGTCATTTCAGCAGTCTGATTGCTATAAGAGAAAGGATAATTAACCATTTTTTTTGTTTTTAATGAGTTATGTTGCAAATCAGTAACATAAAGAAACGCGCTATAATTATTATCGAATAGATGTGAATTCGATCTTTTATACCATTTTTCACTTTTAATATAATGGAGCTGAGCTTCTTTTTGATGATATTGAAGTTGTTTAGGTGGAAGTTGACGATTATTATTCATAACATTGATGTGCTTGTTATATTCTGAGTTATGCATTTTAAATTTAGAAAAATTATGCCAGTTTGAGACACCGTCATCAATATATCTATCAAACATTTCTCTTAATTGTTTTTCTGCTTTTTCATCTTTGCTTAGGTAAAATAGACCAAAATTAGGATCGAATACATAAATAGTATTATTCAATTTGAATATACAAGTAGCGTGAGCAAAGGTATCATACTTTGCTTCATTCTTTCTCATATTTTGAAGGAGGTAAGGGGCTATTTCTTTATTTAAAAGCTTTTTCGCTTGGAAACAAAAATAAATAAAAGTTCCATTAGGGCTTGTCTTAAGTATATTTAAGCTTTTTGTAATAGATTCCAATGGAAGTAGACGGTCGATGTATTTTTGGTTATTGTACCCCTCTCCAATATAATCTTCTAAATCCTTGTAAACATTTGTATTCTTAGATAATGATTGATTATCAGCACATTCATCCAAGAATTCAGTATTATTAAAAATAAAATTAGTCCATTTTGACCTGTTTGGAATATATTTTTTATGTTTTAAAAAACGCTGCATCAATATAACCAATCCTATACAACGCCCACTCCTTTCATGATGTTCTTTACCTTGTTGCGTAACACGAACAGCAAAAAATTGATCATCTAACCAACATACTTTCATATTTATTCCTTAAAAATTATTGTAAAGTCTGTGCTAGTATACAGATTTGATAATGCTATAGGTATATATTACAATTAACAGGTATTATCAAAAAATGTTAAGTCTGAAGATGTGTGAAATAGAAGGTGTCTTGAATATTTTTTGGTAGATGAAGTTATCCATTAGAGAGCCTCTTGTGTTAGATATTATTTAAATAATTAAATAAAAAGGAGAGCCAAATGAGTTTGGAAACCTTGGATAAAAGTATTATAGAAGCAATGAGATATTTTGTTAGTGTGGTGGAGTTAGGGACATTAACTGCAGTTAAAGACTTATATAAAATTGAGATTAATACTTTAAAAAGTAAACTTAGGCAGTTAGAAGATTATATTGGAGTAAATCTTTTAGTAAATAACAAAAATAGAATTACTATAACTAATAAAGGAATGATATTTTATCAAAAATGTAACAAAATATTATTCGATCTCGAAGCAATGATAGTAAATGTAAGAGATAGAGGCGTTAACTTTTCAGAATCACTAAGTGTAATTGGTACCGATAATTTTATAGAATTATTTATTAGTTATCTTTTACCAAAACTTGGTGAGTATTTAGATAAGTATACTTTTAATTTTGATAGTTATACGTTAAGTCAATACGAGTATATTAATCAATTAGATAATTATGATATTGCCCTTATAAGATCAGATTATATTGATAAAATAGATCAAAATAAATGGATTGTTTGTAATTACATAGAGCACCAGAGTAATGATTTTAGAGCTTATGCATCAGAGACTTTTTTAAAGGAAAATGATCTCTCATCTTTAGAAAAAATATTAGAAGCACCTTTTATTGCAAGAAAAGAAAGTTTTGAAAATCTTAGAATAAGCTATGATAAAGGAGATAAGCAACGAGATGACATTGTATTAAAAAATATAAAATTTGTTGTTGAGAATGACAGAACAATAGTTAGACTTATTAAAAAAAATATGGGGATTGGTATACTTGATAATTCTGTTTTAGCAGCTATGGATCTTGAGTATATTAATATAAAACCTGTAGATGGAGCTTATAGCAAGTTAAAATTTCCAGATCAATGTGTGATAGTTTCAAAATATTTACCAAGTTCATTAATCAAGATAATAAGAGGAAATATTAAGTTTAATTTAAACGCTCTTAAAGTGATGAGCTAGAGTATAGTTATAAAATAACTCATTTAACACTTACCATATAGACTTTATATTTGAAAATATACTAATCATCCTAATGATATATTTTTTTAACATTATATTTTATTTTTACCATATTTTATTTTTTATCTAAACATTATGTAATGTATAAAAAATAAAAATGGTGTTGTAAATTATTATGCCCAATGATGTAGATATTGCTTATAGAAAAAAGATGTTACGATTTAATGTAGTTAATTCTCATTTTGATAAAAGTGTTATGGGTCAGTTTTATGAGGTGGTTGATGAGTTTTTTTTGGAAAAACTAAATTTAGAACAGAGTATAAAAATCCAAACATAAAGCCAGAGGAATATCTAAACTGGTTAACTAGAAATGAATATTTGGCTGGCGAAATTAATTCTAGCTCAGGTCTGAATAGTTTCCCTTTTGAATGTCTCAATATAAATGAAAGAATAGCTAACTTATTGATCGAGCAGAAAATCAAATTTAAAAAACAAAATAAAACTAAAATAACAAATCAAAGAAAAGTATCTACTAATAATAGTAGTAGGTTATCTTCAGAAGAAAATTTTTATAGTTTCATATCAAATGATTCAAGAGATGATTATTTTGATGTGAGAAGTAGTTATATCGACGATATAGATAGGTCTTTTGATTTTAGCACATCAGAGATTGTAGTAGATTATTTAGTTGGATCAAAGTCCTGGTTTTTAATTAAGGTTTCTCAAGCTACTGATGTTATAATCAATAGGTTAAATAAAAATAATCTTTGGAACCCATATTTGTTATCTAGTCGTATGGCAATAGATCATATTAATAGTTTAGTCAATAACTGTATTGCTTACACTGTTAGAAGATTTAAAGATAATTATCTTTTAGATAAAGACTATAGGTCATGTGGTACACAATTAGACTTAATTACTCGAGTATGGAACCTTATTTCTAATACTATTTTAGAAAGAACTAAAAAAATAAATAATGATAGTGTGGAAAAGTTATTAAACTCAGATGATAAAAAATTTGATAATATTTGGTGGGGCTGTCCTAGATAACTAAGTTATGTTAGGATGGTTTTGATGAGGAAAAGTAGATTAAGTACATACAAGCAAGACAAATTAATAGAGTTATTTATAGCAGGAAGTACAGCACGAACTGCATCAGAATTAGTATCAGTAAATAAAACTACAGCCAGTTATTATTTTCATAGATTAAGGTTACTTATTTATCAAAACAGTGAGCATTTAGAAATGTTTACTGGAGAAATTGAAGTAGATGAAAGTTATTTTGGAGGAACTCGTAAAGGAAAACGAGGTAGAGGAGCTGGTGGTAAAGTGCCTGTATTTGGTTTACTTAAACGTAATGGGAAGGTGTATATAGTAATTATTTCAGATGCTAAGAGTGATACTTTAATACCAATAATTAGAGAAAAGGCTAAGCCTGATAGTATATCCGTTTACACAGATACCTCTAGAAGCTATAATGCACTTAGATGTATCTGAGTTTAAATATTACAGAATTAATCATAGTTACGTTATTTGCTAAAAAGCATAATTATATAAATAGTGTAGAGAAATTTAAGGAAATTTAACAGGTATTTCCAGAGAATATTTTACTTGTTTTTGAAGGAGTACAAAAGGATATTTAACTACTGTGATTCTAAAGTGTAGTTAAAGTTAATTAGGCATTGAGTTGGAGAGAGTTTAAAGTAGAAGTATCAAGGACAGCCTCTTTAACATTAATAGTTTCTATTAAATTTACCATATACAAATCACCTAATATTCTTGATACATTAGTAAGCTTATAAATTGAATCTATAAGAGGATATTAAATGAGTTTAGAAATTCTAGATAAAAGTATCATAGAAGCAATAAGATATTTCGTTAGCGTGGTCGAGCTAGGAACATTAACAGCAGTTAAGGATTTATATAGAATTGAAGTAAATACTTTAAAGAGTAAGCTTAAGCAGCTTGAAAATTATATTGGTGTAAATCTTCTTGTAAATAATAAAAATAGAATTTCTATAACTAATAGTGGAATAGTATTTTATCAAAAGTGTAACAAAATTTTATTTGATCTTGAGACAACAGTAGTGAATGTAAGAAATAATGGAGTTCATTTTGTAAAATCTTTAAATGTAATAGGTAATAGTATTTTTATTGATTTATTTATTAGTGAAATTTTACCAGGGCTAGGAGAGTATAAAGATAAATACACTTTTAATTTGGATACTTATATTTTAAATCAATATCAGTATATTAATCAGTTGGGTAATTATGATATTGCTTTAATAAATTCAGATTGTATCGATAAAATAGATCAAAATAAATGGGTTATTTGTAATCATTTAGAATATATTGATAAAAGTATATCTAAAGTCTATGTATCTAAAGCTTTTTTTAAACAAAATCCTCTTTCTTCTTTAGAAAAAATCCTAGAAGCCCCTTTTATAGTTAAAAAAGATAATTTAGAAGCTATTCGAATAAGTTATGATAAAGAAGGGGTGCAAAAAAATGACATTATGTTAAAAAATATAAAATTTGTTGTTGAGGATGGTAAAACAAAATTTAGACTTATTGAGGAAGGTCTAGGAATTGGTGTTCTAGATAGTTTTGAGCTAGCGACTTCTAAGTTGAGAGGTATGAATATAAAGCCTATAGATGGGGTTCATAGTAAAGTACAATTAAAAGCTCAATACGTAATAGTTTCAAAATATTTACCAAGCAACCTTATTGATAAAATTAGAAAGAATATTGATTTTTTATTAAAAAAAACGGGAATGGATAAAAGGTCACTATAAAGTAAAATAGTTTCAAGGTCTAGATAGCTTTAGCATTAAACTTTCTTACTAAAGGACACATGATTTTATACAAATCATTGTCTTTGTTGTTTCATCTAAATTCACATTCTTTTAAATGCAAAATAAACTTAGGTGCTGTCCTAGATAACTAAGTTATGTTAGGATGGTTTTGATGGGAAGAAGTAGGTTAAGTTCATATAAACAAGACAAGTTAAAAGAGTTATCTATAGCAGGAAGTACCGCACGAACTGCATCAGAATTAGTATCAGTAAATAAAACCACAGCCAGCTATTATTTTCATAGATTAAGATTATTTTTTTATGAAAATAGTGAGTATTTAGAAATGTTTACAGGAGAGATTGAAGTAGATGAAAGCTACTTTGGAGGATCTCGTAAAGGTAAACGAGGTAGAGGAGCTAGTGGTAAAGTTCCTGTATTTGGCTTACTTAAACGCAATGGTAAGGTATATACTGTAATTATTCCAAATGCTAAAAGTAATACTCTATTACCAAATAATTAGAGAAAAAGTTAAGCCTGATAGTATCAGTTTACACTGATACTTTTAGGAGCTATAATGCCTTAGATGTTTCAGAGTTTAAACATTATAGAATTAACCATAGTAAACTGTTTGCAAAGAAGCATAATTATATAAACGGTATAGAGAACTTCTGGAATCAAGTTAAGAGACATTTGAGAAAATTTAATGGTATTCCTGGAGACCATTTTTACTTGTTTTTGAGAGAATGTGAGTGGAGGTTTAACCACAGTGATTCTAAGGAACAGCTAAAGCTAATTAGACACGGGGTTAGAGAGAGTTTAAAGTAAACTTATCTAGGACAGCTCCTAAACTTATCATCACTTAACCCATTAAATTTTACAAGTCTTCTTTTAGGGGAGGTGTTTCTAAGTCCCAATGCATTAGAGAAATTGCATGATTATACTTCTTCTTTTGTGAGAGTTTGTCCTTGAGTATTTGGAGCTGGTTTTTGGTTTCGCTCATTTTTTTCCTTTGCCTGCTGCTTTCTTTCATTAGAAATAGTACGTCTTAATAGAGTATCATATATTGGTTTTTGATGATGGATATATGTCAGCATCGACGCGCTAAAGCAGGTTATCATTAAAGGAAGTAAAAGGTGGAAGTTCCAAGTCATTTCCATTACTAGCACAATACCAGTCAATGGCGCGCCTACTGTCGCAGTAAATAAGGCACTCATTCCAGCTACAGCAAAGACACCAGCATCAATATTATATTCAGGGAAAAGCTGAGCTATAGATAGACCATAAGCAAGACCAAAAACAGTGCCAAGAGCAATCATCGGTGCAAATATACCACCTGTAACACCAGTCCCATATGAGAAAATTACACCGGCAAAACGAAGCGCAAATAAAACTAAAAGCATTTTGATAGATAAGTTGTAGTCTAGGGCGTTTGCTATTACGATATAGCCACCGCCTACAGCATTTGGAGAAAGTACTACACCGACACCAAATACGATACAAACAGTTATAACTAGAGTCCAGTATCTTCTTTTAGACCCATCTGAAAAGAAGTTAGCGACTTTGATAATTGATTTGTTAAATAGTAGTCCAAAATATCCAAAGATAATGCCCAGCACCATAAATAACCAAAGAGTATTCTGTGGAACTGCACTAAATGTTTCGACACGTATTGCAGGGGGATTGCCCATAATAGCTCTAGAAACAATTGTACTCATTATACAGGCTACTAGAACACATTTTATTGCAGAAACACTAAATCTGAATTTTCTATTCATTTCCTCAATTACAAAGACAATCCCTGAAAGAGGGGTGTTGAATGCAGCAGCTAAACCAGCACCAGCACCAGCAGATATTACAGCGTTTGCGTATTTCTTGGTAAGCCTAAACTTATCTACAAAGAACTGAGCTAATGCAGCAGCCATGTGTATTGAAGGACCTTCTTTACCTAAGCTTAAACCAGAACCTAAAGAGAAAAGTCCACTCACAAACTTTACAGGAACTACTCTTTTACGGAGCTTTCGACATCCTTTTAGCGCTCCTTCTACTTCTTGGATACCGCTACCACCAGCTTCTTTGGCAAATTTTCTAACTATAAGAATTGATATCACTACCATAGTTATAGTTAGCGTAACAGACATTATAATTTCAACAAATAGATTACCACCACTTAAAGAGAACAGCATTTTTTTAAGTTCAGTAATAGAGTCTAGGATTAGTTGGAAAAATGTTGCAAATAGGCCTACCAATGTACCTATAATAGCTCCAGATAATACCAACACCCATATATGGCGATTGTTTTTGTAATATGTGTCTAGTACTTTATTACTCATGATAATACAGTAATACTGAGTGGTTTCTGAATTAACACAAATTATACATATTTGAAAGTTTTTAAAAAGTAAAAGTTGACCAAAATTGGATAAATACTTATCTAGGTTATATTTTTAGTGATCGCATTTGCTATATTTATAGAATCCTTTTCATCACCGAGAGTTCCGACTCGAATTTTTATTTCAGTAGAGCGGGTGCTTAGACTAGTTAACTTAACCGTTACATCGTTACCATTTTGTGAAGCTTTAACCTCTGCTGTTTTATCTTTATATGACTGGCTAAGTAGTGAATATTGTTTATCCATTTGTATTGTTTTGATAGTTGCATTATATACAGAGCGAATATCTTTAGGCACTTCAATTATATAGTCACCATTTACATAGTATACAGCGCCACCTGCAACAACTGCAGCACCTATTATAACAGCAGTAGCAACACAGCCATTAAGAGATATTAGAATGATAGCTGATAGAATAATAAAGCGAGCTTTTTTGAACATTGCTAAGAAGCTTTATATACGTTAGCCTGAATTTGATCCATAAGTTTCGATGACATTGCTTGGTCGCCAAAATTACCAAACTTAATAGTTACTTTAGCCATTTTATCCGTAAGACTTTCTACTTTTATTGTAAAGCTTGTGCTATCTATTTTTGTAGCACCTTCGATATCAGCTGTTTGCTTGGTTGTGTCGGTGTCTTTAGATACTAAAACAAAGTCGTTGTTATCTTTTATTGCCTTAAGAGCAGCTTTATATACAGCAATATAGTTACCTTCTATATTCATAGAATAGTTACCTTCTACATAAGCGACAGTACCACCACCAACAGCAACAGCAGTTACGATACAACTATTAAGAGCTAATGTTGAAAAGGATACTGCTGTTACAGCTAGTAATTTTTTAAAGATATTCATATCGTTTAACCTTTAAATTATAGATCTTTTTGGATTTGTCCCATTAGCGTTGCTGACATTGCTTGATCACCAAATGTACCAAATTTGATAGTTACTTTTGATGCATTCTTAGTAATTTCACGTATTTCAACATAGAAATCAGTAGAGCCTACTTTAGTTTCACCTTTGATATCAGTTTTAGTTGGGGCTATATTTTTCTTAGTGATTTCTAAATTATCATTTTCACCAATAGCTTTAAGAGTTGCATTAGTAACATCTTTTAGGCTACCATCTAGGTTCATTGAATACTTACCATCAACATAAGCAACTGTACCAGCACCTACTGCACCAGCTACAACTAACCAACAGCTACTTAGTGATAATGCTGATGCTGCAAGTAAAGATGCAGTTAGTATTTTTTTTAGTTTCATGACTTAATCCTCACATTAAATATGTTATAACAAGCATAAGTGATAATATATCTGCTTTTAGACATAGTCAATTATTTCTTTATCTTACTAATAGCTTACGCCAGTTATTTGTATAATTTAGATCATCAGTTTTTTTATTCAAAAATACAAGTTATTATAATGTTTAAAAATTCATTTTTAATAGAGCCATGATTCACCTTCTTGATTTTTGTACTATGATTATTAATCTTTTGTGTACTTTTTTATTGGCGGGATTATATGTTATTGGTTGGCCTGTGGGTATTGTCGGTATAGTTGGAAACCTAACTTTAGTCACAAGAAGGTAGTTGTTCATAGACTTAAAATTATTGGCTGGTTAAAAGTTTTAGTAAGTATTGGAGTGTTTGGTTCGGTGGTTTCTCAGCTACTCATAAACTATACAGACTCAACAACGCCATATATGGATGGTTTTACAAGTGTGGCATCACTTGTTTGTGTTTTTCTAGCAAGCAGAAAAATAATAGATAACTGGATGATATGGATGGTTGTTGATTCTACTTATGTGCTGTTATATATGTACAAAGATTTAGCATTTGCTGCTATTACTACATTTATATATCTAATTGTGGCAATATACGGCTATATTCATTGGAAAAAATTAATGTATATATAAATGATATTAGATGCGCATGTTCATACAGATAAATATTCATCAGAAGATTTAAGTAAAGTAGCTACAGAGTGTCGAACTCATAATATAAAGCTCTTATCTGTAGCAATGTGTATTCCTTCTTATATTTTAATAAAAGCTTTAAGCGATAAGTATAATTTTATTATTCCATCATTTGGTATTCATCCATGGAAGGCGGATATATATGTACATGATCTAATGTCTTTAGATAAATACTTGTTTGAGAGTAAGTACATTGGAGAGATTGGTTTAGATAAGAGGTTTTTGGATTATGCCGCTCCACTTAGAGATCAGCAGCAAGTATTTGAATATATAGTCTCGCACTCAGCTGTAGATAATAAATTGCTAAATTTACATACAAGTGGAGCAGAACTAGAGGTTTTGCAAACTTTAGAGAGATATAAGCGACATAGGTTTATTGTTCACTGGTATGCAGGAGGATTTTGAAGTGTTGGATAAATATTTGGCATTAGGTGGCCATTTCTCAATAGGTGTTGAGATTCTATTTAGCGAACATATTAGAGAGATAACTAGACGAATACCTTTGGATAGGGTCTTGATAGAGACAGATAATCCTTCATCATACTCTTGGCTACTGGGTAAGGAGCAAAATGATGGTATGCCAACTTTACTATTTAAGGTAATTAGTAAAGTTTGTGAGGTTAAGCAAACTTCAGTAAGTGCTTTTTTTAAAATTTTACAAGCTAATCAGGAAAATATTTTACTTTAGCTAAATCTTGATTTGCTTAGTTATTTTTTTTGGTAGATACTTTAGTTAATAAGGTTTAAGAGTTATAGGAGCATCATGCCATTGTATCCAGAAATAGAGCCATATAATCAAGAGTTTTTAAAAGTTTCAGATATCCATACAATATACTTTGAAGAGTGTGGCAATCCTAACGGTAAACCTGCACTATTTATTCACGGTGGTCCGGGAGGTGGTATTCAACCAAGTTACAGGCAATACTTTAACCCAGATAAGTATCGAGTAATATTAGTAGATCAGCGCGGATGCGGTAAAAGTACGCCTTTTGCAGAGTTAAGAGAGAATACAACTCAAAATTTGATTGAGGATTTTGAAAAAATTCGTAAAAAATTGAATATTGATAAGTGGATGCTTTTTGGCGGATCTTGGGGTAGTACTCTAGGGTTGGCTTATGCTCAAGCTTACCCAGAGGTTGTGACAGAGCTTGTTCTAAGAGGTATATTTCTTGGGCGAGAAAAAGAGTTGTCGTGGTTGTATCAGCATGGTGCCAGTATGGTATTTCCTGATATGTGGGAGAAATATATAGAGCCGATTCCTGTAGAGCAAAGAAAAGATTTCATATCAGCGTATCATGCAATACTTACAGGTGATGATGAGAAGCTTAAGCAACAAGCTGCTGTAGTGTGGAGCGTTTGGGAGGCATCAACAAGTAAATTATTTGTGGATAAGAAATCTATAGATAGATATGGAGAAGATAAGTTTAGCTTGGCCTTTGCAAGAATTGAATGTCACTATTTTAAAAATAAATTATTTATAGAAGAGGCTCAATTATTGAATGAGGCATATAAGATTAAAGATATTCCTGGTGTGATAGTGCAAGGTCGCTATGATATGGTCTGCCCAGCAGTAAGTGCTTGGGATTTGCATAAAGTTTGGCCGAAGGCAGAGCTAGATATTGTAGCAGATGCTGGACACTCTATCAGCGAACTGGGAATTCTGGAAGCTTTAGTCAGAGCAACGGATAAATTTGCAGATTAATTATTAAAACAATAATATCTCTTTGTTTCTAACTTACCTGTAAGTTAGAACTTCATAAAAAAACATCGACTCTGCGCTGCGGAATCAAGCATTAATAAGTAGTTATTAAATCAACTTTTTTGCTATAAAAAAGCTTTTATCTAAGATTAGTGCGATGTTAGACTCAATTTCAACACTTAGTCAAAAGTGTAATTAAAGAGGTGCATTTGTTATATCTCTAGTGTTAGGCGCATAAATCCCTATGATCACTAGAACAGATAGAGCCAATGCCGAAAGATTATCCAAGTTTATGATTGGTAGTCTTGGTTCTGATATTGAAAGGTAGCAGAACTGTCATGTCGTTTAAAGTTTATATCGACGTGGAGTGCTTTATTTGTGTATGTATTTCTCAAATTTTATGTTCTCTCGTCTGATATGTAGCTATTAGATAGGAGAGCTAATATGTCAGAAACAATAGTCGCCAAGTTTGGTGGCACAAGTGTAGCAAATCAACAAACTATTAGGCAGTGTGCTGAAATAGTTAATTCAGATAATAGGATAAAATTAGTAATTGTAAGTGCTCAGTCGGGTATTACTAATTTATTAATTCAGCTAGCAAATAATAGTAAAGATGGCTCTGAAGCAGAAAAAATTATAGAGCAAATAGAAACTATAATTAATCCAATATTAGAGTCCATAAACTCAAATGATGTAACGAGCTCTATTAATAATATGATTTCAGAGCTTAGAATGTTTGCAAATATGGCTGCTTATTTTAGTGGTAAACAATTATCTGATTCCATTCTAGCTTTCGGTGAAATAATTTCTTCTATGTTAGTTACAAATGTATTTAATCAAAGTGGCATAAATGCTTATCATTTGGATTCAAGAGAAATCTTAAAGACCAATAGTCACTTTGGTTGTGCTAGTCCAGATTTGCTTGCTTTAGAAACTAATGTTATTGAGCATATCTTACCTAAAATTGATCAAGGATATGTTTGTGTCATGGGAGGCTTTATTGGTTCAGATAGTTATGGTAACACTACTACTTTAGGAAGGGGGTGTGGTGACTATTCAGCTTCCTTATATACTCAAGCGATAAAAGCTAATCAATTGAAAATTTTTACAGATGTAACAGGTATCTATCAGGCTGATCCAAGAGTTATTCCTAATGCAGGTTCGTTGAGTACTTTAGGTTTTAGTGAGGCTGCTGAGTTAGCTACTTTTGGCGCGAAAGTTGTTCACCCAAAAACTTTTTGGCCCGCGATGACTAGTAACTTTGATATATACATTGGATCTACCTTTCAACCAGAGATTGGTGGAACACTAATTACACAGAAAATGGATGAAGATAGAAATATCATTGCTGTAGCTGAAAGAAAAGATCAAACATTATTAACTATTAAAAGCTTTAATATGTTTGGTTCACAAGGCTTTTTAGTGAAAGTTTTTAACATACTTGCTAATCATAATATTGCTGTTGACTTGGTTTCTACTAGTGAGGTTAGTATTGCGATTACTTTAGATAAGTTAGGGAGTCAATCTATGGGAGATGATTTGGTAACTCCAGAACTTTTAAAAGATATAGAGTCTATAGGTAATGTAAATATCAAGGTTGAGAGTGACTTGTCTCTAGTGAGTGTGGTTGGTAGTGATCTGCATCAGATAAGTGGAGTTAGTGGAGAGCTATTCAGTAGCCTAAGGGATTATAATATTCGACTTTTTAGTCACGGAGCTAGTGAGAATAGTATATGTATGTTAGTTGCTAGCCAGGATGCTCAAAAGGTAGTTAATAACGTTTATAACAGTTTTTTTAGCTAGGGGGAGATAATATGAGAGTGGCTATAGTTGGTAATGGAAAAACTGGTTCAGCAGTATCAGACTTATTATCACAAGAAGAAGTTGCTGGTATATATGATTCAAAAAATATATTAACGCTAGAAGCTTTGCAAAATGTAGATATAGCTATAGTTTTTGTTAATGCAAAAGTGTTGCAAGAGCTTTTACCTACATTATTAGAATCAAATGTTCCTGTAATCTGTGGTACAACAGGATATAACTGGGATCAAAACTTTATTAATTTTGTAAATCAGAATCAAAAAACTTGGGTTGTTGCGAACAATTTCAGCTTATCAATGGTAATTATAAAAAACATGTTGGCATCATTGGGGCAATTAAAGCAGTTAAATGAAGGAATAAACTATTCTATTACAGAAAAACACCATATCCATAAAGTTGATTCTCCTAGCGGTACAGCAGTATCTTGGAGAAATTGGTTAAGTATAGGAGATGTATCTATAGAGTCTATTAGGGAGGGGGACATAAAAGGACAGCATCAAGTGAAGGTAAATACACCTCATGAAACAATAGAGCTTAAGCATACTGCTCATAATAGAAATCTCTTTGCTGAAGGAGCTATATGGGCGGCAAGAGAAGCTGTTGAAAGAGCTATTACCGGTTTTGTTTATTTTGATGAGTTAGTTGGAGAAAGGTTATGTCTATAGATATTAATAATAGATTATATACAGCATTAATTACACCAATGCTTGAAGATGGTTCAGTTGATTGGGATGGTTTTGAGAGGTTGTTAAGAATTCAAGAGTATCAAGGATGTGGTGTTTTGATTTTAGGAAGCACTGGAGAGGCATTGGCTTTAGACTTTGATGAGCAGTGTGACGTTGTAAGATTTGTTACTAGCTTAAATCTTAATGTTCCAATTATGATTGGCGTAGGAGGATTTCAGCTTGCTAAGCAACTTGAGTGGGTAGAGTTTTGTCAAACACAGAGGGTAGATTCTTTTCTTGTTGTTACACCTCTTTACGCAAAACCAGGCTCTGCTAGTCAAACTATTTGGTTTAAAACTATTTTGGATAAAGCTGACAGACCTTGTATGTTATATAACGTTCCTTCAAGGACCGGTGTTAACTTAGCTGAAGAAGTTCTGGTCAATTTAAAAGATCACCCAAATCTTTGGGCATTAAAAGAGGCTTCTGGAGATATCCAAAGATGTGCTTGTTATCATGAGCTAGCTCCAAATCTAATTATATATAGTGGAGAGGACGGTTTATTGCCAGAGTTGGCAAATGTTGGTGCAAAAGGTCTTGTTTCAGTTATATCCAATATATGGCCAGAACAAACAAAAGAGTATGTTAAACAAAGTCTTGCTCATCAAATAGCAATAACGGATAAGGTAATCTGGGAAGTTGCTGCTAGATCTTGCTTTAGTGTCTCAAATCCAATACCTGTTAAGGCATGGCTAGCATATAGTGGTGTCATTATGACAAACACTTTAAGAGCACCGCTTTTAGCTAATGAACTTCAGGATTTAAGTTTATTAATAGGAGCTGATAGTTTAGTTAAAGATTGGTTTAGTCATATATAAGTAGAGGAGATAGATTTAGAATGGATTGGAAAAATATTATTAAAGAGTTAGAAAAGGGCACATTAAGAGCAGCAACTAAATTGGAAAATGGAGATTGGGTCGCAAATCAAGAAGTAAAAAAAGGTATATTAGCTGCTTTTAGAGCTGGTAGTAATACTGAGCTTTCAGGAATCTATAATGGATTTGTTGATAAGGACAACCTGCCGGCGCGAAGATTTAGTGCTAACGATGGTGTTCGATTGGTCCCAGGAGGTTCGTCAGTTAGAGCAGGGGCATATGTAGCATCATCTGTTATTATTATGCCTCCAGCTTATATTAATATAGGAGCATACGTTGATTCTGGAACTATGGTTGATAGCCATGCTCTAGTTGGTTCATGTGCTCAAATTGGTAAAAATGTACATTTATCGGCAGGAGTTCAAATAGGTGGTGTTTTAGAGCCGATAGGGATGAATCCCGTGGTTATTGAGGATGATGTGTTTGTTGGCGCAGGTGCTGTTATCGTTGAGGGTATTGTAGTTGGAAAAGGTGCTGTTATAGCGCCATCTGTTGTTTTATCAAAAGGTGTAGCTGTTTATGATGCTGTTAATGATGAGGTTTTAGATAAAGGCTCAAAAATTCCAGAAAATGCAGTAATCATTCCAGGTAGTAGACCAATTAGAACTAGTTGGGCTCAAGAAAATGGTCTTCAAGCTTATTGTCCAATTATTATTAAATATAGAGATGAAAAAAGTGACGCATCCTTAACCTTGGAAGAATTATTGAGGTAGTTATGAATATAGAAGCTCATAGAAGTAACCTAGATAGTCTATGTAAAGAAAATGAAGTTCCTTTCTTTTATTATGACCTAGATATGTTAGAGAAGCATGCAAAAGAGTTGCAGAAGTTACCAGTAAAGTTATGGTATGCACTAAAAGCAAATCCTCTATCTAAAATAGTTAAAGTCTTCGATGAGCAAAATATAAATTTTGATGTTGCTAGTATTGGAGAATTAGATCAAGTTTTATCCCAAGGAATAGATCCTAAGAATATTCTGAATACAGGTCCAGCTAAGTCATATTCTCAACTAGAATATTTTCTAGCTCAAGGCGTTAGAATTTTTGTAATCGAGAGTATAAATCAATTTAAAGATTTATCAGACCTTGTGGAAAAAAAGAATATAAATGTTACTGTTCTTTTAAGAGTGCAGCTTGTATGGAATAGCCAAGAAAATAATGTACTTGGAGGGGGTGGATGTGTAACTCCTTTTGGTTTATCAATAGATGATTGGAAAGACTTTTTTAGTAGTACTCCAAATATCTCTAATAATATTTCCATAGTTGGAATGCATTGTTTTCAGTGGGGAAATATTCTTTGTTTAGATAAACTATCTCAAATATGGAAGACAATAACTAAGGCTTTGCTAGATTTAAGTGAGGCTATTAATGTTCCCTTAAAGGTTATAGATTTAGGCGGTGGTATAGGTGTTCCTTATGATGTTCGTCAGAAGCCAATACATGTCAGTGATTTAATAGCTTGCTTTAATAAGCTTAAAAAGGAATTTCCAGAAATAGAATATTGGTTAGAGCTAGGTAGGTATGCTGTTGCAGAAAGCGGGGCTTATTTAACTAAAGTTGTTGATAGAAAATCCGTAAATGGTGTTGATTTGCTCGTGGTTGATGGTGGTGCCCATCATCTGGTTCGTCCAGCTTTGACTGGAGAAAGCTTTCCAGTGGAGTTATTTAGAGATGATGATAATAATGAAAACAAAGATTTTCAAATTCATGGACCTTTATGTACAAGTCTAGATAAAGCTGGTGTAGCAAGCTTACCAAAAGATATAAGGCCAAATGATTATTTAGTATTTAAACAAACTGGAGCTTATGGTTTTACTGAGAGTATGCCTTTTTTCTTGTGTCATAGTTTACCCGCTGAAGCAGTCTGTTATAAAGGACAGCTTCAGACTGTAAGACAAAGTAAAAAAGCTTCTAGCTGGTTAGTATAAAAAATATAAGGTCGAATAATGCTAAAAATTAGTAATAAAGTAAACAGTATTGAGGTATCAGCTACTGTTGTAATGTCTGAATTAGCAGCGGAGTTAAAGCAGAAGGGAAGAAATGTAATATCTCTTTCTATAGGAGAGCCAGGGTTTTTCTCACCGGACTGTGTCAAAGAGGCTGCTAAAAGAGCTATAGATAATAATATTACTAAGTACCCTCCAATAGATGGGATTTCTGAATTAAAAGAAGCCATAGTTAAGAGATATAAAAGAG
Source organism: Francisella salina (assembly GCF_000219045.1). NCBI lineage: Bacteria > Pseudomonadati > Pseudomonadota > Gammaproteobacteria > Thiotrichales > Francisellaceae > Francisella > Francisella salina. The sequence goes on along the minus strand of NC_015696.1, from coordinate 1,929,499 downwards.
ATTATGGTTTAAACTTTAATAAAAGCCAGGTTTGTGTAACTAGTGGAACTAAACAAAGTATACATAATATTTTTACATGTATTTTTGATGATGGAGATGAAGCTATTTATTTCGCACCGTATTGGGTATGTTATCCAGAGCAGCTAAAATTGGCTGGAGCAAAATCAGTTATAGTAAAAACCCATGCTGAAAATAATTTCCAATTAGATATTAAAGAAATTGAAAAAGCTATAACATCCAAAACAAGAGCTATTATTTTAAACTCCCCTAACAACCCTACAGGTGTTGTTTATTCAGAAGAAACATTGGCATATTTTGCACAGTTAATCAGGAAATATCCAAATATATGGATTATTTCAGATGAAATATATGATCAAACTTTATTTGATAGTAATGCTATTTCTTTGTTACAAGTTGCTCCAGATTTATCAAATAGGTTTATTATAGCTAGTGGAGTGTCAAAGGGTTATGCGATGGCTGGTTGGAGAGTGGGATATGTTATAGCTCCAGAGATTTTAAAAGATGCGATAGCAAAACTACAATCTCAAACTACTGGTGGTGCTTGCTCAATATCTCAAATAGCTTCTATACAAGCTTTATCCTTAGATAATGAGTATTTAAAAAGATATACATCTATTTATCAAGAAAGAGTGATGTATGTTTATAACTATTTAAAGAGTTTAGAGGATTTTGAAATAGTTAAACCATTAGGAACCTTTTACCTTTTTCCAAAAATAGAAAAGTTATTGCAGAAAACCAAATTTAAAGATGATGTAGAGTTTTGTTTAGCTTTATTAAAAGATCAAGCCTTAGCTATAACTCCAGGAAGCTATTTTGGTTTAAAAAATTGTATAAGAATAAGTTGTGCAGATAATTTAAACACTTTAGAAGGTGCAATGAGAAGATTAAGCATATTTATTGAAAAAGAAATGATTAAATAAAGTTTAAAAGAAGAGGCGATTTTTTGTTCTAAAGCATAGTGGATAAGCTTTAAGATGGTTTAAAAGGCTATGTGGATGGTAGTTTTTGGTGTTGAAATAGCTATTGAAATAAAAAAGTTGCAAAAACTTTAATTTTTTTGAAGAAAGTGGTTGCATTTTGGAAGAGTGATGCGTATTATATGTCTTCACCGGCTGACGAGTGATGTTAACGGTTGGGAGCTAAGGCTTCTAAGATATTTAAGAGATATATTATATACAAACACTTTGTTAAAGAATTTGAGTATCAGTAGTTAGAGTCAGAATTTGAGAATTAAACTGAAGAGTTTGATCCTGGCTCAGATTGAACGCTGGTGGCATGCTTAACACATGCAAGTCGAACGGTAACAGGAGAAGCTTGCTTCTTGCTGACGAGTGGCGGACGGGTGAGTAACGCGTAGGAATCTGCCCATCTGTGGGGGGATACCAGTTGGAAACGACTGTTAATACCGCATAATATCTGCGGATTAAAGGTGGCCTTTGTGCTGCCGCAGATGGATGAGCCTGCGTTGGATTAGCTTGTTGGTGGGGTAAAGGCCTACCAAGGCTACGATCCATAGCTGATTTGAGAGGATGATCAGCCACATTGGGACTGAGACACGGCCCAAACTCCTACGGGAGGCAGCAGTGGGGAATATTGGACAATGGGCGAAAGCCTGATCCAGCAATGCCATGTGTGTGAAGAAGGCTCTAGGGTTGTAAAGCACTTTAGTTGGGGAGGAAAGCTTATGAGTTAATAGCTCATAAGAAGGACGTTACCCAAAGAATAAGGACCGGCTAACTCCGTGCCAGCAGCCGCGGTAATACGGGGGGTCCGAGCGTTAATCGGAATTACTGGGCGTAAAGGGTCTGTAGGTGGTTTGTTAAGTCAGATGTGAAAGCCCAGGGCTCAACCTTGGAACTGCATTTGATACTGGCAAACTAGAGTATGGTAGAGGAATGGGGAATTTCTGGTGTAGCGGTGAAATGCGTAGAGATCAGAAGGAACACCAATGGCGAAGGCAACATTCTGGACCGATACT